>NZ_BCPP01000173.1:0-9227 GCF_016586125.1 Burkholderia sp. E168m23 | reverse complement strand
GTGCTGATCCGCGATGTTGCCGAGGCCGCCCGCGATCATGATCGCGTAATAACTTCGTATAGCATACATTATACGAAGTTATACGAGTATTCGCGCATGGGCGACGGCCGCGCGGTGCTGCGCTCGTCGATCCGCGAATTCCTGTGCTCGGAAGCGATGCATCACCTCGGCATCCCGACCACGCGCGCGCTGACGGTGATCGGCTCCGACCAGCCGGTGGTGCGCGAGGAGATCGAGACGGCGGCCGTCGTCACCCGCGTGTCGGAAAGCTTCGTGCGCTTCGGCCACTTCGAGCACTTCTTTTCGAACGATCGCCCCGACCTGCTGCGCCAGCTTGCCGACCACGTGATCGACCGCTTCTATCCGGCCTGCCGCGACGCGGACGATCCGTACCTCGCGCTGCTCGAAGCGGCGACGTTGCGCACGGCCGACCTCGTCGCGCAATGGCAGGCCGTCGGCTTCTGCCACGGCGTGATGAACACCGACAACATGTCGATTCTCGGCGTGACGATCGACTACGGTCCGTTCGGCTTCGTCGATGCGTTCGATGCGAACCACATCTGCAACCACTCGGACACCAGCGGCCGCTATGCGTACCGGATGCAGCCGCGCATCGCGCACTGGAACTGCTACTGCCTCGCGCAGGCGCTGCTGCCGCTGATCGGGCTGCAGCACGGCATCGCCGACGACGATGCGCGCGCCGAGCGCGCGGTGGACGACGCACAGGCCGTGCTCGCGAAGTTTCCGGAGCGCTTCGGCCCCGCGCTCGAACGCGCGATGCGCGCGAAACTCGGCCTCGAACTCGAACGCGAGGGCGACGCCGAACTCGCGAACAAGCTGCTCGAGACGATGCATGCGAGCCACGCGGATTTCACGCTGACGTTCCGCCGGCTCGCGCAGATCTCGAAGCACGACGCGAGCCGCGACGCACCCGTGCGCGACCTCTTCATCGACCGTGAAGCATTCGACGCCTGGGCGAACCTCTACCGCGCGCGGCTGTCCGAGGAAACGCGCGACGACGCGGCGCGCGCGGTTGCAATGAACCGCGCGAACCCCAAATACGTGCTTCGCAACCATCTGGCCGAAGTCGCGATCCGGCGCGCGAAGGAAAAGGATTTTTCGGAAGTCGAGCGGCTCGCGCAGATCCTGCGCCGTCCGTTCGACGAACAACCGGAGCATGAAGCGTACGCGGCGTTGCCGCCCGACTGGGCCGGCTCGCTCGAAGTGAGCTGCTCGTCCTGAGCCCGCAACCCGCGCATCTCGACCGACCGATCAGGAGAACCCCCATGTCCCACGATTCCGACGACAAGACCTTCCCGTACCAGAAGGACGACGCCGAACTGCGCCGCCGGCTCACGCCGATGCAGTACGAGGTCACGCAGCACGCGGCGACCGAGCGCGCGTTCACCGGCGAATACACCGACACCGAGGACGCCGGCATCTACAAGTGCGTCGTCTGCAGCACGCCGCTGTTCGAATCCGGCGCCAAGTTCCACTCCGGCTGCGGGTGGCCCAGCTACTTCAAGCCGCTCAACGGCGAGGTGATTGACGAGAAGGTCGACTACTCGCACGGGATGGTGCGCGTCGAAGTGCGCTGCAACAATTGCGGCGCGCATCTGGGCCACGTGTTCGAGGACGGCCCGCGCGACAAGACCGGTTTGCGGTACTGCATCAATTCGGCTGCGTTAAACTTCGAGTCCCGACCCGAAAACGAATGAGCGGCGCCGGGCGGATCGCCGAGGCAGCCAGCCCGGGGCGGCCCGCCCCCGATCCGCGACGGCGATGCCTGGCGGGTCCCTACAACGGTGACGGGCCGCGCCAGCGGCCCGTCACGCAGCTGCGAGCGCCATGAAATTCCTGTTCGATCTGTTTCCGATCATCCTGTTTTTTGTCGCCTTCAAGGTCTGGGGCATCTTCACCGCCACCGCCGTCGCGATCGTCGCGACGCTGGCCCAGGTCGCCTGGGTCGCCTTCCGGCACCGGAAGGTCGACACGATGCTGTGGGTCAGCCTCGGCGTGATCGTCGTGTTCGGTGGCGCCACCCTCGTCCTGCATGACGAGAAATTCATTCAATGGAAACCGACTGTGTTGTACTGGCTGTTTGCGATCGGGCTGCTCGCCGCACGCTATGCGTTCGGCAAGAACCTGATCGAGAAGATGATGGGCAAGCAGCTCACGCTGCCCGTGCCCGTGTGGGACAAGCTGAACGTCGCCTGGGCGCTGTTCTTCGCGGTGCTCGGCGTCGCGAACCTGTACGTGGTGCACAACTTCACCGAATCGCAATGGGTGAACTTCAAGCTGTTCGGTACGACGGGCGCGATGGTCGTGTTCATCATCCTGCAGAGCCTGTGGCTCACGAAGTACCTGAAGGACGAATGACATGAGCGACGCCTTTCTCCACGCCTCCGCCGACGAACGCATCGCGCTGATCGAAGCGCGCCTCACCGCGTCGCTCGCGCCGCTGTCGCTCACCGTGCGCGACGACAGCGCGCAGCACGCGGGCCATGCGGGCGCGGCCTCCGGCGGCCATTTCACGGTCACGATCGTCTCGTCCGCGTTCGCGGGCAAGCCGCGCGTCGCGCGGCACCGGCTGGTGTATGATGCGCTCGCTGATGCGATGCAGCGCGGCATTCACGCGCTCGCGATCGTGGCTTACACGCCCGAAGAATTCAACGAATCTTCAATCTAGTCTCATTAGGAATTCCCGATGATCCTGAAATCCCCCCGCCTGTGGGTCGCGGCGGCTGCTTTTGCAGCGGCACCGGCATTCGCCCAGAACATCGCCGTCGTCAACGGCACGCCGATTCCGAAGTCGCGCGCCGACGCGATGGTCGCGCAGCTCGTCCAGCAAGGCCAGACCGACGGCCCGCAACTGCAGCAGGCCGTGCGCCAGGAACTGGTGAACCGCGAAATCCTGATGCAGGAAGCGATCCGCGAAGGCATCCCGAATCGTCCGGACGTGAAGGCGCAAGTCGCCGTCGCGCAGCAGACCGTCGTGCTGCGCTCGATGATCGAGAGCTTCCTGAAGAAGAACCAGCCGACCGATGCCGAAGTGAAGGCGCGCTATGACGAACTCGTCAAGGGCGTGGGCGGCAACCGCGAGTACCACCTGCACCACATCCTCGTCGACAACGAGCAGCAGGCGAAGGACCTGATCGCGAAGATCAAGGGCGGCGCGAAGTTCGAGGACCTCGCGAAGCAATACTCGAAGGACCCGGGTTCGGGCAAGAACGGCGGCGATCTCGACTGGTCGGACCCGAAGGCGTACGTGCCGGAATTCGCGGCAGCCGCGCAGAAGCTGCAGAAAGGCCAGATGACCGACGCGCCGGTGAAGACGCAGTTCGGCTGGCACATCATCCGCGTCGACGACATCCGCGACATCGCGCCGCCGCCGTTCGACCAGGTGAAGGCGCAGATCGCGCAGCAGCTCGTGCAGCAGAAGCTGCAGGCGTTCGAGGAAGGTCTGCGTCAGCAGGCGAAGATCCAGTAACGCCGGCGCGCGTCATACGCGCATCGAAAAGCCGCTCTTCGGAGCGGCTTTTTCTTTTGGCGTGCACGAAACAGATGTAGCGCGACGCGATGGTGCGTGGCCGACGCGCAATAAAAAACCGCTCCGAAGAGCGGCTTTCCCATACCAGGTGTTACCCGCCTGCGGCGTTCGCTACGCGGCGGGATAGAACACGTCGTGATAACGCACGTCGCCCGCCGGCAGCGGCGCCGATTCGTCGAACGGCAGCGCGAGGAAATACTCGGGCGGCACGCCTGGAAACACGATGTCGCCGTGCGGTTCGAACCCGAAACGCGTGTAATACGCGGGCTCGCCCAGCACCACGCAGCCACGCGCGCCGAGCCGCCGCAACGCGTCGAGCCCCGTGCGCACGAGCCCCGCGCCGATGCTTTGCCGCTGGCAATCGGGCCGCACCGCGAGCGGTGCCAGCCCGTACCACTGCTGGCTGCCGGCCGGCTCGCCGCCGATCGCGACGGGCGAGAACGCGACGTGCCCGACGATACGCCCGTCGCGCTCCGCGACGAGCGATACGCTCAGCGCCCCGTCCGTGCGCAGCGTGTCGACGATGCGCTGTTCGAACTCGCCGCCCTGCGGCTCGCCCGCGAACGCCGCCCGGATCACGCGGCCGATCGCATCGGCCTCGCTCGCCCGTTCGTCACGCAGCGTGACGACCTCGACCGGCGCGTTCGGGTCGAACATCATCCGATCAGCCGATCCAGCGGCGCGCGTTGCGGAACACGCGCAGCCACGGGCTCGCTTCACCCCAGCCTTCCGGGTGCCAGCTCATCGTGACCGTACGATGCACACGCTCCATGTGCGGCATCAGCACCGAGAAGCGGCCGTCGGCCGTCGTGACCGACGTGATGCCGGCCGGCGACCCGTTCGGGTTGAACGGATAGCGTTCGGTCGCTTCGCCGCGGTGGTCGACGTAGCGCATCGCGACCGCGACGCGATCGATGTCGCCCTGCTGCGAGAAGTCCGCGTAGCCTTCGCCGTGCGCGACCGCGACCGGAATCCGCGAGCCTTCCATCCCCGCGAAGAAGATCGACGGCGACTTCTCCACCTCGACGAACGAGAAGCGCGCCTCGAACTGCTCGGACTTGTTACGCGTGAACTTCGGCCACGCTTCCGCGCCCGGGATCATCGACGCGATGCTCGACAGCATCTGGCAGCCGTTGCAGATACCGAGGGCGAACGTATCGGGACGCGCGAAGAACGCCGAGAACATGTCGGCAAGGTTCGCGTTGAAACGGATCGTCTTCGCCCAGCCTTCGCCCGCGCCCAGCACGTCGCCGTACGAGAAGCCACCGCACGCGACCGCACCCGCGAAATCGGCCAGCGTCGCGCGGCCGGCGAGCAGGTCGCTCATGTGCACGTCGTGCGCATCGAAGCCTGCGCGATCGAACGCGTACGCGGTTTCCAGATGCGAGTTCACGCCCTGCTCGCGCAGGATCGCGACGCGCGGCCGCGCGCCCGTCGCGATGAACGGCGCGGCGATGTCGTCGGCCGGGTCGAACGTGAGCACCGGCGAGAGGCCCGGATCGGCCGCGTCGAGCAGCGCGTCGTATTCGGCATCCGCGCAGGCCGGGTTGTCGCGCAGGCGCGCGATGCGCCAGCTCACTTCGCTCCATGCGCGATGGAGTTCGGCACGCGGCGCATCGAAGATCTTCTTCGCGTCGCGGTACACCTCGATCACGTCGCGATCGTTGACCGAGCCGATCACGTGCGAACACGTCGACAGACCGAATTCGCGCAGCGCGCCGAGCACCGCATCGCGGTCGGATGCGCGCACCTGCACGACAGCGCCGAGCTCTTCGGAGAACAGCGCGCGCAGCGTGCGGTCGTCGCGCAGGCCGCTCGTCTGCTTCGCCCAGTCCTTCGCGTCGCCGTAGTCGGATTCGTGGTTCGGGTCGAGCGTCAGCATGTCGACGTTCAGCGACACGCCCGCATGGCCCGCGAACGCCATTTCGCACACCGTCGCCCACAGGCCGCCGTCCGAGCGGTCGTGGTACGCGAGCAGCTTGTCCTGCGCATTGAGCGACTGGATCGCGTTGAAGAAGCGCTTCAGGTCTTCCGCGTCGTCGACGTCCGGCGTCGTGTCGCCGACCTGCTGCGTGACCTGCGCGAAGATGCTGCCACCCATCCGGTTCTTGCCGCGGCCGAGATCGATCGCGATCAGCACGGTGTCGCCCGCGTCGGCGACGCGGCGCAGTTGCGGCGTGAGATGACGGCGCACGTCCTCGACCGGCGCGAACGCGGAGATGATCAGCGACACCGGCGACACGACTTCCTTCGCGACGCCCTGCTCGTCCCACTTCGTCTTCATCGACAGCGAGTCCTTGCCGACCGGGATGCCGATCCCGAGCGCCGGGCACAGCTCCATGCCGATCGCCTTGACCGTGTCGAACAGCGCGGCGTCCTCGCCGGCCGTGCCGCACGCGGCCATCCAGTTCGCCGACAGCTTCAGCTTGTCGAGCGACGCGATCGGCGCGCTCGCGATGTTCGTGATCGCTTCGCCGACGGCCATGCGGCCCGATGCCGGCGCATCGATCACGGCGAGCGGCGTGCGCTCGGCCATCGTCATCGCCTCACCCTTGAAGCCCGCGTAGTCGAGCGCGGTGATCGCGCAGTCGGCCACCGGCACCTGCCACGGGCCGACCATCTGGTCGCGCACCGACGTACCGCCGACCGAACGGTCGCCGATCGTGATCAGGAACGACTTGCTGCCGACCGTCGGGTGCTTCAGCACGTCGAGCGCGACGGCCGACAGCGCGATGCCCGTCACGTCGACCGGCGCTCGCTCGGTCGCGACGCGCGTGACGTCGCGGTGCATGCGCGGCGGCTTGCCGAGCAGCACTTCCATCGGCATGTCGACCGGGTATTCGTCGGCGCCCGTCGCTTCGTCGTCGACGAGCTTCAACTGGCGTTCGTCGGTCGCGACACCGACCACCGCGAACGGGCAGCGCTCGCGCGCGCAGATCGCCTCGAAGCGCGGCAGGTCGGCCGGCGCGATCGCCAGCACGTAGCGCTCCTGTGCCTCGTTCGACCAGATTTCGCGCGGCGACAGGCCCGATTCCTCGAGCGCGACCTTGCGCAATTCGAAGCGCGCGCCCTTGCCCGCGCCGTCGACGATTTCGGGGAATGCGTTCGACAGGCCGCCCGCGCCGACGTCGTGGATGCTCAGGATCGGGTTTTCCGCGCCGAGCTGCCAGCAGCCGTTGATCACTTCCTGCGCGCGACGCTCGATTTCCGGGTTGCCGCGCTGCACCGAGTCGAAGTCGAGTTCGGCCGTGTTCGCGCCGGTCGCCATCGAGCTCGCGGCGCCGCCGCCCATGCCGATCCGCATGCCGGGGCCGCCAATCTGGATCAGCAGCGAGCCGGCCGGCACGTCGTGCTTGTGCGTGTGCTGATCCGCGATGTTGCCGAGGCCGCCCGCGATCATGATCGGCTTGTGATAGCCGTGCACCGTGCCGCCGACGTTCTGCTCGTACACACGGAAATAGCCGCCGAGGTTCGGGCGGCCGAATTCGTTGTTGAACGCGGCGCCGCCGAGCGGGCCGTCGATCATGATCTGCAGCGGCGACGCGATGCGGTCCGGACGGCCGTACGGGCCGTGCTGCTCGTTCGGGTTGCGCTCGGCCACCGGCTGCGCGGCGTCGCGCGCGTTTTCCCACGGCTGGCGGGCGTCGGGCAGGTCGAGGTTCGACACGGTGAAGCCCGTGAGGCCGGCCTTCGGACGCGCGCCGCGGCCCGTCGCGCCTTCGTCGCGGATTTCGCCGCCCGCGCCGGTCGCCGCCCCCGGGAACGGCGAGATCGCCGTCGGGTGGTTGTGCGTCTCCACCTTCATCAGCGTGTGCGTGAGCTCGGTGTGGCGGTCGTAGCGCTCACCCGGCTCGCCGGCCGCACCGGCCTTGCGCGGGAACCAGCGCTCGGCTTCGGCGCCGACCATGATCGACGAGTTGTCCGAATACGCGACGATGGTGCCCTGCGGGCTCAGCTTCTCGGTGTTGCGGATCATCGCGAACAGCGACATGTCCTGTGCTTCGCCGTCGATCGTCCACTGCGCGTTGAAGATCTTGTGGCGGCAGTGTTCGCTGTTCGCCTGCGCGAACATCATCAGTTCGACGTCGGTCGGGTTGCGTTCGAGCTTGCGGAACGCGTCGACCAGGTAGTCGATCTCGTCGTCGGCGAGCGCGAGGCCCAGCTCGGCGTTCGCGCGCTCCAGCGCGCCGCGGCCGACGCCCAGCACGTCTACGCTCGCGAGCGGCTTGGCCGGCAGTTCGTCGAACAGGTGCTTCGCGTCGTCGCGCGCCGCGACCACGCTTTCGGTCATCCGGTCATGCAGTGCAGCCGCGACGGCCGCGCGCGCGTCGTCCGACAGCGCCTTCTTGCCGCCGAGCAGGCCCGACTTCAGCGTGACCGTGAATTCGACGCCGCGCTCGATGCGGCGCACCTGCGTGAGACCGCAGTGCTGCGCGATGTCGGTTGCCTTGCTCGCCCACGGCGAGACCGTGCCGAAGCGCGGCAGCACGACGAAGGTCTCGGTCGCGCCCTTCTCGCCCGCCGGCTGGAACGGCTCGCCGTAGTGCATCAGCGCATCGATGCGCGCGCTGTCGTCGACCGACAGCGGCTCGGCCGCATTGACGAAGTGCAGGAACTGGCCGCGCACCGCGACGATGTTGGCGTCGATTTGCCTGAGCGTGTCGAGCAGACGGGTTTGACGGAAATCGGAGAGGGCCGAAGCGCCGGGAAAACACGAGAAGTGAGCCATGGGCTGGACTGACGTCGATGAGTCGCGCGAGGTGGCGACGTGGGGCGAAAGGAAGGCCGTAATTATACCCGGAAGTCGGCCGCCCAAGACCGGCCGATCGGTAGTCCGCCTGCACCGCACCGGTGCCCGGGCGCGGGGCGCGCACGGCCGGCCGCCGGACCGGCCTGCGCGGGTCGCACGCCGGCCGCCGTCGCGCAACCGCACGACCCATGCTCGGCCGGCGCCGGCTCGCGCACTTTTGGCGCTATCATTCCGGGTTCACCGGGCCCGGGCCCTCAGCGAATTCTCACCGGGCGGCGTGCGCGCCGCCCGTCATCGAAGCAATCCATGGATGTCATCGTCATCGGCGGCGGAATCAGCGGCGTCGCCACCGCCTACCAGCTGCGCGCGGCCGGCCATCGCGTGTGCGTGGTCGAACGCCACGCGACCGTCGCGCAAGGCGCGACCTACGGCGACGGCGGCGCGCTGCTGCCGAGCCCGCTCGACGTCTGGTTCGGCCCGACGTTCATGCGCCAGCGCCAGCCGCGCGACAGCGGCATCGTCTACAAGCCGGGCTTCAACGGCGGCGTGCGCCGCTTCGTCAAGCAGCTCGGCACGCTGCGCGAGCCCGACGTGTTCGCCGCGCAGTACGCGCGGCTGCGCCCGCTGATCGACGTGTCGCGCGACACGCTCGCCGATATCGAGGCGCGCCTCGAGCTCGAATTCGAGCAGAAACCCGGCATCCTGCACGTGGTGCGCGATCCGCGCGACTGGGACGCGCTGCAGCCCGCGCTCGACCTGCTGCGCACGCTCGACCAGCCGTACCGCACGCTCACCGCCGACGAATGCGCGGCGCTCGAACCGTCGGTGCCGGCGGAGCCCGGCTTTGCCGGCGGCGTGCTGCTCGAAACCGAGCGCACCGGCAACTGCCCGCTGTTCGCGAAACTGGTCAAGCAGACGCTCGACGAG
>NZ_BCPP01000172.1:0-9246 GCF_016586125.1 Burkholderia sp. E168m23 | reverse complement strand
ACGCGGCCGGCACGCGGTCGGCCGCGCGTCGTTCGATCACCGCGAGCACGGCCGCGATTTCGTCGGGCAAGAGGCGCGCGTCCATGAACGGCTCGAGCGTGTCGAGCGGCAGGTCGAGCGTGTGCAGCACGAGGTAGGCCGCTTCGTCGTACGCGTTGTCGGAACCGTGACCGAACGCGAGCTTCGCTTTCGAGAAGCGCGTGACCGCGTAGCGCAGCAGGTCGCGGACTGTGGCAAAAGGTGTCGTCATGCGAGGCTCCGTCAGGCGATCAGTTGTTCGAGCACGCGTCGGTACACGTTCTTCAGCGGGTCGACGAAGCGCACTTCGATGTGCTCGTCGATCTTGTGGATGCTGCCGTTCGGCGGGCCGAACTCGATCACCTGCGGGCAGATGCGCGCAATGAAGCGGCCGTCCGACGTGCCGCCCGTCGTCGACAGCTCGGTCGTGATACCGGTCTCGGTGCGGATCGCGTGTTCCAGCGCGCCCGACAGTTCACCGCGCGGCGTGAGGAACGGCAGGCCGCTCACCGACCACTTCAGCGTGTATTCGAGGCCGTGCTTGTCGAGGATCGCGTGCACGCGGGCCTGCAGGCCTTCGACGGTGCTCGCGGTCGAGAAGCGGAAGTTGAACAGCAGGTCGGCGTGGCCCGGGATCACGTTGGTCGCGCCGGTGCCAGCGTGCAGGTTCGACACCTGCCAGGTGGTCGGCGGGAAGTATTCGTTGCCGGCGTCCCATTGCTCGGCGGCGAGCTCGGCGAGCGCCGGCGCGAGCAGGTGGATCGGGTTCTTCGCGAGGTGCGGATAGGCAATGTGGCCTTGCACGCCCTTGATGACCAGTTCGCCGGACATCGACCCGCGGCGGCCGTTCTTGACGACGTCGCCGAGCTCGGCGGTCGACGTCGGCTCGCCGACGATGCAGTAGTCGAGCCGCTCGCCGCGTTCCTGCAGCAGCTCGACGACCTTCACGGTGCCGTCGGTGGCCGGGCCTTCCTCGTCGCTCGTGATCAGGAACGCGATCGCGCCGCGGTGGTCCGGATGCGCCGCGACGAATTCCTCGGAGGCGACGACGAACGCCGCGAGCGACGTCTTCATGTCGGCCGCGCCGCGGCCGTACAGCTTGCCGTCGCGATGGGCGGGGACGAACGGCGGCGAGGTCCACTGTTCGAGCGGGCCGGTCGGCACGACGTCGGTATGGCCCGCGAACGCGAGCAGCTTGCCGTCGCGGCCGTCGGTGCCGCGCTTGACGGCCCACAGGTTGGTCACGCCGTGCGACGCGATGGTCTCGCATTCGAAGCCGAGCGCGGCGAGGCGCTCGGTCATGATCTGCTGGCAGTGCTGGTCGTCGGGCGTCACGGACGCGCGGGCGATCAGCTGTTCGGTAAGGGCTAGGGTGGCGGACATGGTTCGGACCACTTTCGATAAAAAATGCCGGCGCGGTGGCCGGCAGCGACAGGGCGTCGGGCGGCGCCCGTGGGCGCAGCGCGGGCGACCCTATGCGGCAAACAACGCCGCGTATTGATCGGCCACGAAGCCGAGCGATTTCACGCGGCCGTTGACGACGAGCACGGGGCGCTTGATGACCGACGGCTTGTGGATCATCAGCGCGACCGCGCCGGTCTTCGTTTCGGCAGCCGCCTTCATCGCGTCGTCGAGGCCGCGCCACGTGGTGCCGCGCTTGTTCACGAGCGCGTCGAGCGACACGTCCTTCAGCCAGTCTTCGATCAGCGGCGCGCTGACGCCGAGCTTCTTGAAATCGTGGAACTCGAATTCGACGCCGTGATCGTCGAGCCACACGCGGGCCTTCTTCACGGTGTCGCAGTTCGGAATGCCGTAGACGACCACGGTGTGCGGCTTTGCCATCAGTCGCCTCGCAGCAGCTCGTTCAGGCCGACCTTCGCACGCGTCTTCGCGTCGACCTTCTTGACGATCACCGCGCAGTACAGGCTGTGCGAACCGTCCTTCGACGGCAGGTTGCCGGCGACGACGACCGAGCCGGCCGGGATGCGGCCGTAGCTGACTTCGCCCGTCTCGCGATCGTAGATCTTCGTGCTCTGGCCGAGGTACACGCCCATCGAGATCACCGAGTTTTCCTCGACGATCACGCCTTCGACGACTTCCGAGCGCGCGCCGATGAAGCAGTTGTCTTCGATGATGACCGGATTCGCCTGCAGCGGCTCGAGCACGCCGCCGATACCGACGCCGCCCGACAGGTGCACGTTCTTGCCGATCTGCGCGCACGAACCGACCGTGGCCCACGTGTCGACCATCGTGCCTTCGTCGACGTACGCGCCGATGTTGGTGTACGACGGCATCAGCACGACGTTCTTCGCGATGAACGAGCCGCGGCGCGCGATGGCCGGCGGGACGACGCGGAAGCCGCCCGCGGCGAAGTCTTCGGCCGTGTAGTTCGCGAACTTCGACGGCACCTTGTCGTAGAACTGCGAGTAGCCGCCGGCCGGCATCGGCGCGTTGTCCTCCAGGCGGAACGACAGCAGCACGGCCTTCTTCAGCCACTGGTGGACCGTCCAGTTGCCGTCGATTTTCTCGGCGACGCGCAGTGCACCCTTGTCGAGTTGCTCGATCGCGTGAGCGACGGCTTCGCGGACGTCCGCGGGCGCGGCCTTCGGCGACAGCTCGGCGCGGTTTTCCCAGGCGGTATCGATGATTTGCTGAAGTTGTTGCGACATGTTCGTTTTCGCAGGAGATGGATGGAATTGATCGGGATGGACGTCTTACCGCGCGAGAGCGCGGCAGAAATCGACGATGCGTTGCGCGCCCTCGACGCATTCGGGGTGCCCGCGACGAGCGCGATCCGGATGAAATCGCGGCCCGGGTTCGTGCCGTGCGCATCGCGCGCCAGGTACGAGCCGGGCAGAACCGTCACATTATAGTCGGCGTACAGGCGGCGGGCGAACTCGGTGTCCGACAGGCCGGTGCGCGACACGTTGGCCCACAGGTAGAACGCGGCGTCGGGCAGCTTCACGTCGATCACGTCGGCGAGCATCGGCGTGACCGTGTTGAACTTCTGCAGGTACAGCGCGCGGTTCTCGCGCACGTGCGCCTCGTCGTTCCATGCGGCGATGCTCGCGTGCTGCCAGACCGGCGACAGCGCGGCGCCGTGGTACGTGCGGTACAGCAGGAATTTCTTGAGCAGCGCGGCGTCGCCGGCGACGAAGCCCGAGCGCATGCCCGGCACGTTCGAGCGCTTCGACAGGCTCGACAGCATCACGAGCCGCTCGAAGCCGCGGCCGAGGCGGTGCGCGGCCTCGAGGCCGCCGAGCGGCGGCGCCGCTTCGTCGAAATAGATCTCGGAATAGCACTCGTCGGACGCGATCACGAAACCGTGACGGTCCGACAGCGCGAACAGCTCGCGCCAGTCGTCGAGCGTCAGCACGGCGCCCGTCGGGTTGCCGGGCGAGCACACGTACAGCAGCTGCGTGCGCGCCCACACGTCGTCGGGCACGGCCGCGTAGTCGCACGCGAAGTTGCGGGCCGGGTCGCTGTTCGCGAAATAGGGTTCGGCACCGGCGAGCAGCGCCGCGCCTTCGTAAATTTGATAGAAAGGATTCGGACAGAGTACGATCGCCTTCTTGCCGTCCGCGGACGGCCGTGCATCGATCACCGTCTGCGCGAGCGAGAACAGCGCTTCGCGCGAGCCCGACACCGGCAGCACCTGCGTGGCCGGATCGATTGCCGGCAGCCCGTAGCGGCGCTCGAGCCAGTGCGCGATCGACGTGCGCAGCGCGTCCGAGCCGGCCGTGGCCGGGTACGACGCGAGCCCGTCGAGCGCGGCCACCACGGCGTCGCGGATCAGCGCCGGCGTCGCGTGTTTGGGCTCGCCGATGCCGAAGCTGATCGGTTTGAGGTCGCCGGAAGGCGTCACGTCCTTGAACAGGGCGCGCAGCTTTTCGAAGGGATAGGGCTGGAGCGAGTCGAGTCGAGGGTTCACGGGCGAAGCGGCCATCGCGGCCGGTTGGAGCGAAAGAAGCGGCGGGCGCGCCGCGCGGCTGCGAACGGGCGCCGGGGCGCGCGGCTCGCAACGGACGATTATAGCGTGACGCAATGCGGTCACGGCCTGCCGGAGCGGCGGCCGGGCCGGTCGAATAAAGGGTATCGAACCAATTGACGTCCTCGTCCGCCTAAAGGCGGCGGATTCCCACACCTGGCGATGCACGTCCGCATCGGAGAATGTTCAGCGCAGCGTTGATATCACGATCATGTTCGACACCACAGTCACTGCAGGTCCATTCTCTTATTCTCAGTCCCGCGATACCTTTCGGCCGCGTCGTGCGGTCTTTCGATCCGCACGACGAACAGGACTGGGTCGAACCGCTTTCGTCCACTTCCTCGAACGTGGCCCCGTGCGCGATCGCTTTGTAGCGGAGCTTGTTCCGGAAGGAGGACCAGGACGCGTCGTAGACGCTTTTCGCCATCCTGGTTCTGGCAAATTTCGCGGCCGACACGTTGCCGACCGCGATGTAATCGAAACGCCGCACCAGATCGAGCGCGAGCTTGTGCTGGAAATCGGCACGCGCATTCGCGACCTTGGCATGCAGCTTCGCGATATGTCGCTTGTGCTTGCGCGCCCGTTGCGCTTTCGCCAGCTTTTCCGCCGCTCGTCGACCGAACTGGTCATTGGGCAGCTTCTCGCCGGTCGAAAGTGTGGCGAAGTCTTTCAGGCCGAGATCGATGCCGACACCGGAACGGATCGGGCGGGCCTGCACATCCGGCATCTCGATCACGATGTTGAGAAACCAGTTGCCGCGCGCATCCTGCGCAAAGTTGGTGCCGTCCTTGATCTTGCCTTCGGGAAGCGGTCGACTGTTGAACACGCGGAAGGTGTTGCCGGCGAAACGGAACGCGTCGCCCTCGCGCTTCAGGTCTCGGCCCTTCAGCGGCACCCAGCCCAGCGATTTTCTGCCGCGATAGCGCAGGTACGGGCGACGGTGCTGGCTGCGCGACTTCGCGTATTGCTCGCACGTCGCGTTGATCGTGCCGGAGTGGATGCCGAGCGCCTTGCTGCTGCCAGTCGTGAGCACATTCAAGTCGAAACCGGTCGGCCACTTCTTGTTCCACTTCAGCGCGTGCTTCTGCGTGTCGTTGCAGAAGTTCCAGACGTAGTTCACCGCGCGGCTCTGCTTGTTAAGCAGTCCGTTGAGCGACTTCACCCGGTAGCGGTAGACAAGGATCATGCCGGTGATCCTAACCCGTGGAAGAAGCTGCCTGTCAACAGCCTGCCTTTCCTTCCCGCCATCAATGGCGGGGTTTCTCGGAGCAAATTCTGATGAACAACGCGGTACGCGGCAGCCTGCCGACGCTGGCCATCCTGATCGGCGCGTCGGTATGGGGCCTGATCTGGTATCCGCTGCGGATTCTCGCGTCGCTCGGCGTGACGGGCACGCTGGCCAGCGCGCTGACGAGCCTCGTCGCCTTCCTGTTCGTGATCGTCGCGCGGCACCGCACGATCGCGACGCTGCGCTGGCACTGGGTGCTGCCGGGCATCGCGGTGACGGCCGGCGTGACGAACCTCGGGTTCGTATGGGGCACGATCCACGGCGAGGTGCTGCGCGTGATGCTGCTGTTCTACCTGACGCCGGCCTGGACCGCGATCTACGCGCACTTCCTGCTGCGCGAGCGGCTGACCTGGGCCGGCGCGGGGCTCGCGGCGCTGTCGATCGGCGGCGCGATGCTGATGCTGTGGTCGCCGGCGCTCGGCTTGCCGCTGCCGGCCAACCCGGCCGAATGGGCCGGTCTCGCGGCCGGGCTGAGCTTCGCGATGAGCAACGTGCTGGTGATCAAGGCGAGCCGCGAGCTGCCCGACATGCGCGCCGAAATGCGCACCGCGACGCTGTTCGGCGGCGCGGCCATGTTCGGCGCGATCGCGTCGCTGTTCGAAGGGCTGCCGGCCGCGCCGGCGAGCGGCCAACTGGGCGTGGCCGCGCTGATCATCGCGGCGATCGGCGTGACGATGGCGTCGAACAACCTGCTCGTGCAGTACGGTCTCGCGCGCGTGCCGGCGAACCGCGCGTCGATCATCATGCTGTTCGAGATCGTGATCACCGCGCTGTCGGCGTGGGTGTTCGCGAACGAGCTGCCGAGCGCGCGCGAGTGGGCGGGCGGCGCGTGCATCGTGCTCGCGGCGTTGCTGTCGAGCCGGGTCCATCGTGCCGCGCCGGCACCGGACAAACCCGGCGACGGTCGGGACGGCACACGCGCGATGGTATGATGGAAGCCGTTTGCGGGGCCCAACGCTGGATGCGCGCGGCCCCGTTTTTGAATTCCGGGGCGCGTGGCGCGCAGGGGCTCTCCGGCCCCGCGCCGTGCGGCCCCGTCCGTTTCACACCTTCTTCACATCCGATACCGCCGTGCGTCTGAGCTCGATCAAACTCGCTGGCTTCAAATCCTTCGTCGATCCCACGCATTTCCAGGTTCCGGGCCAGCTTGTCGGCGTGGTCGGCCCGAACGGATGCGGCAAGTCCAACATCATCGATGCCGTGCGCTGGGTGCTCGGCGAGTCGCGTGCCTCCGAGCTGCGCGGCGAATCGATGCAGGACGTGATCTTCAACGGTTCGACCGCCCGCAAGCCCGGCAGCCGGGCCAGCGTCGAACTGATCTTCGACAACTCCGACGGCCGCGCGGCCGGGCAGTGGGGCCAGTACGGCGAAATCGCCGTGAAGCGCGTGCTGACGCGCGACGGCACGTCGAGCTACTACATCAACAACCTGCCGGCGCGCCGCCGCGACATCCAGGACATCTTCCTCGGCACCGGCCTCGGGCCGCGTGCATACGCGATCATCGGGCAGGGCATGATCGCGCGGATCATCGAGGCGAAGCCGGAAGAGCTGCGCGTGTTCCTCGAGGAAGCCGCCGGCGTGTCGAAGTACAAGGAACGCCGCCGCGAAACCGAGAACCGCCTGCACGACACGCGCGAGAACCTGACGCGCGTCGAGGACATCGTGCGCGAACTCGGCGCGAACCTCGAAAAGCTCGAGGCGCAGGCGGTGGTCGCGACCAAGTACAAGGAACTCGTCGCCGACGGCGAGGAGAAGCAGCGCCTGTTGTGGCTGCTGCGCAAGAACGAGGCCGCCGGCGAGCAGCAGAAGCAGCAGCGCGCGATCGAGCAGGCGCAGATCGACCTCGAGGCGCAGACGGCGAAACTGCGCGAAGTCGAGGCGCAGCTCGAGACGCTGCGGGTCGCGCACTATTCGGCGAGCGACGCGATGCAGGGCGCGCAGGGTGCGCTCTACGAGGCGAACGCCGAGGTGAGCCGCCTCGAAGCCGAGATCAAGTTCATCGTCGAATCGCGCAATCGCGTGCAGGCGCAGATCGCCGCGCTGAACGCGCAGCGCGAGCAGTGGCGCGCGCAGGCCGAGAAGTCGCAGGACGAGCTCGAGGAAGCCGAAGAGGCGCGCGCGATGGCCGACGAGAAGGCCGCGCTCGCCGAGGACAACGCGGCCGCGAAGCACGACGCGCTGCCGGCGCTCGAAGCGAAGTGGCGCGACGCGCAGGCGCAGCTCAACGACGAGCGCGCGCGGATCGCGCAGACGGAGCAGTCGCTGAAGCTCGAGGCCGCGCACCAGCGCAACGCCGATCAGCAGCTCCAGCAGCTTCAGCAGCGCCACGAGCGCCTGAAGAGCGAAGCGGGCGGGCTCGACGCGCCGGACGAAACGCAGCTCGAAGAGCTGCGCATGCAGCTGGCCGAGCAGGAAGAGATTCTCGCTGAAGCGCAGGCGCGCCTCGCCGACGCGCAGGAAACGGTGCCGCGCCTCGACGGCGAGCGCCGCGCCGCGCAGGAGCGCGTGCAGGCCGAAGCCGCGCAGATCCACCAGCTCGAAGCACGCCTCGCCGCACTGAAGCAGTTGCAGGAAAACGTGCAGACCGAAGGCAAGATCCAGCCGTGGCTCGACAAGCACGAGCTCGGCGCGCTGCCGCGTCTGTGGAAGAAGCTGCACGTCGAGGCCGGCTGGGAAGCTGCGCTCGAGGCCGTGCTGCGCGAGCGTCTCGCCGCGGTCGAAGTATCGAATCTCGACTGGGTGAAGGCATTCGCGACCGATGCGCCGCCCGCGAAGCTCGCGTTCTACGCGCCGCCCGCGGCCGGTGAGCCGCCCGCCGCGGTGGCCGGGCTGCGGCCGGTGCTGTCGCTCGTGCGCATCGACGACGCGGGCATCCGCGCGGTGCTGAACGACTGGCTCGGCAACGTGTACGTGGCCGACGACGTCGCGCAGGCGCTCGCGACGCGCGCGCAGTTGCCGGCAGGCGGCGCGTTCGTCGTCAAGGCCGGCCATATCGTCACGCGCGTCGGCGTGCAGCTGTATGCGGCCGATTCGGAGCAGGCCGGGATGCTGGCCCGCCAGCAGGAAATCGAAAACCTGGCGCGCCAGGTGCGCGCGCAGGCGCTGCTCGCCGACGAGGCGCGCACGGCTGCCGTGCGGGCGGAAGCGGCGCACACGCAGGCCACGCAGGCGCTCGGCGACGTGCGCGCGCAGGCCGAACGCGCGACGCAACGCGTGCATGCGCTGCAGATGGACGTGCTCAAGCTCGCCCAGGCGCACGAACGCTATACGCAGCGCAGCACGCAGATCCGCGAGGAACTCGAGGAAATCGGCGCGCAGATCGAGGAGCAGCGTGCATTGCGCGCGGAGTCGGAAGCGAATTTCGAGCGCTTCGACGGCGAGCTCGCCGAACTGCAGGCGCGCTTCGAGGACAACCAGCTCGCGTTCGAGTCGCTCGACGAATCGCTGACGCAGGCGCGTCAGGAAGCGCGCGACCTGGAGCGCGGCGCGAACGACGCGCGCTTCGCCGCCCGCAACGCGGTGACCCGGATCGACGAGCTCAAGCGCACGATCCAGGTCGCGCACGAGCAGAGCGAGCGCGTCGCCGCGTCGCTGGAAGACGCCCGCGCCGAACTCGAGACGATCAACGAGCAGACCGCGCACACGGGCCTGCAGGACGCGCTCGAAATTCGCGCGGCGAAGGAAGAAGCGCTGCAGGCCGCGCGGATCGAGCTCGACGACCTGACCGCGAAGCTGCGCGCGTCGGACGAGCAGCGGCTCGTCGCCGAGCGTTCGCTGCAGCCGCTGCGCGACCGCATCACCGAACTGCAGCTGAAGGAGCAGGCCGCGCGCCTGGCCGTCGAGCAGTTCGCCGAGCAGCTCGCAGCCGCCGAGGTCGACGAAACCGCGCTGGCCGCGAAGCTCGTATAACTTCGTATAATGTATGCTATACGAAGTTATTACGACAGCGCTT
>NZ_BCPP01000171.1:0-9250 GCF_016586125.1 Burkholderia sp. E168m23 | reverse complement strand
CGAATCGCTGTTCAACCGCATCGACCTGAAGCTCGACATCGAGCCGCTGCTGCACATTCCGGTGTACTTCGGCGGTCCGGTCCAGACCGAGCGCGGCTTCGTGCTGCACGAGCCGGTCGAGGGCGCGAGCTACAACTCGTCGATGTCCGTCGACGGCGGGCTCGAGATGACGACGTCGAAGGACGTGCTCGAGGCGGTCGCGACGGGCACCGGCCCGAAGCGCTTCCTGCTCACGCTCGGCCATGCAGGCTGGGGCGCCGGGCAGCTCGAGGAAGAAATTGCCCGCAACGGCTGGCTGACCGTCGCCGCCGATCCGCGCATCGTGTTCGACACGCCGGCCGAAGAGCGCTTCGAAGCCGCGCTCGGCCTGCTCGGCGTCAGCTCGTCGATGCTGTCCGGCGAGGCAGGGCACGCATGAGTGGCGCGAGCGCGCGCGATGCGACGCTCCTGGCGTTCGACTACGGCGAAAAACGGATCGGCGTCGCGATCGGCAACGCGCTGACGCGCTCGGCCCGTGCGCTCGTCGTGATCCAGAACCTGAACCGCGAGCACCGCTTCAAGGCGGTCGGCGACCTGCTGGCCGAATGGCGGCCGGATGCGCTCGTCGTGGGCCTGCCGATGCATCCGGACGGCACGCCGCACGACATGACGCAGCAGGCGAAGCGTTTCGGCAACCAGCTGAACGGCCGCTTCGGGCTGCCCGTCACGTGGGTCGACGAGCGCTATTCGTCGGTCGAGGCGGAAGCCGGGCTGCGCGAGCGCAACGTGCGCGGCCGCGCTCGCACCGACATGCTCGATGCCGAAGCCGCGCGCGTCATTCTTCAACAGTATCTCGATCAATTGTCCGACCATGAGCACCATTGACGCCGAGGCGCTTTACCGCGTCCTGCTCGACCAGATCCGCGCCGCGTACGGCACGGCGTTCGCCGAACCGGGCGGCCCGCGGCTCGCCGGCATTTACAGCGGCGGTGCGTGGCTCGCCGAGCGCCTCGCACGCGATCTCGGCGCACCGGCGTTCGGCGTCGTCAACGTCGCGCTGCATCGCGACGACTACGCGAAGAAGGGGCTGCACAGCCAGGCGAGCCCGACGTCGCTGCCGTTCGAGATCGACGGCGCGCGCATCGTGCTCGTCGACGACGTGCTGTACACCGGGCGCACCGTGCGCGCGGCGCTCAACGAGCTGTTCGACTACGGCCGTCCGGCCGCGGTCGAGCTCGCAGTGCTCGCCGATCGCGGCGGCCGCGAGCTGCCGGTCGCCGCGCGCTTCGCGGGCGGCACGCTCGACGTGCCGGCCGACGCGACGCTCGTGCTCGCGCGCGACGAGGCGCGGTTCACGCTGCGTCTCGAGGCCCAGAGCGAGTCGCACGGCGCCTGAACGACACGCGAACCGTATCCCGGGCCGCTGGTTTGCACCGCGGCCCGTTTGCATAGTTGGAATCACGCACACCATGACCACCGACACCACTGGCCGCACCGGCAATCCCGCGGCGGCCGCGAGCCCCGACCGGTTTCGCTACGGTTTCCTGAAGGGCAACCCGCAGCTCACGAAAAACGGCGAGCTGAAGCACCTGCTGTCGATCGAGGGCCTGCCGCGCTCGATCGTCAATCACATCCTCGATACCGCCGAGCAGTTCGTCAGCGTGACGGACCGTGAAGTGAAGAAGGTGCCGCTGCTGCGCGGCAAGTCCGTGTTCAACCTGTTCTTCGAGAACTCGACGCGCACCCGCACGACCTTCGAGATTGCCGCGACGCGCCTGTCGGCCGACGTGCTGAACCTGAACATCAACGCGTCGTCGACGAGCAAGGGCGAATCGCTGCTCGACACGATCAACAACCTGTCGGCGATGCATGCCGACCTGTTCGTCGTGCGCCACGCGTCGAGCGGCGCGCCGTACCTGATCGCCGAGCACTGCGCGCCGCACGTGCACGTGATCAACGCCGGCGACGGCCGTCATGCGCACCCGACGCAGGGCTTGCTCGACATGTACACGATCCGTCACTACAAGCGCGACTTCACGAAGCTGCGCGTGGCGATCGTCGGCGACATCCTGCATTCGCGCGTCGCGCGCTCCGACATCCACGCGCTCACCACGCTCGGCGTGCCGGAAGTGCGTGCGATCGGCCCGCGCACGCTGCTGCCGGGCGGTCTCGAGCAGATGGGCGTGAAAGTGTTCCACAACCTCGACGAGGGGCTGAAGGGCGTCGACGTGATCATCATGCTGCGTCTGCAGAACGAACGGATGAGCGGCGCGCTGCTGCCGTCCGCGCAGGAGTACTTCAAGACGTGGGGCCTGACGCCCGAGCGCCTCGCGCTCGCCGCGCCCGACGCGATCGTGATGCATCCGGGGCCGATGAACCGCGGCGTCGAGATCGATTCGCAGGTCGCCGACGGTCCGCAATCGGTGATCCTCAACCAGGTCACGTTCGGCATCGCGGTGCGGATGGCGGTGATGGGCATCGTCGCCGGCAATAGCGACTGAGCCCGCTTTCGCGCCCCCTCGTTCAGGCATTCAACGCAATCAACGCATTCACAGACAGCGCATGAAGATTCATATCAAAGGCGGCACGCTGATCGACCCGGTCGCCAGCACCGAAGGGCAGGCCGACGTATTCGTCGCGGACGGCAAGATCGCCGCGCTGGGCAGCGCGCCCGTCGGTTTCAACGCGGACCAGACGATCGACGCGTCGGGCCTGATCGTCGCGCCCGGCCTCGTCGACCTGTGCGCGCGGCTGCGCGAGCCGGGCTACGAACACAAGGCGACGCTCGCGTCCGAGATGGCCGCGGCCGTCGCGGGCGGCGTCACGACCCTCGTGTGCCCGCCGGACACCGATCCCGTGCTCGACGAGCCGGGCCTCGTCGAAATGCTCAAGTTCCGCGCACGCAATCTTCGCCAGGCGAACGTGCATCCCCTTGGCGCGCTGACGGTCGGCCTCAAGGGCGAGGTGATCACCGAGATGGTCGCGCTGACCGAATCCGGCTGCGTCGGTTTCACGCATGCCAACGTGCCGGTGCGCGACACGCAGGTGCTGCTGCGCGCGCTGCAGTACGCGAGCACCTACGGCTACACGACGTGGCTGCGTCCGCTCGACGCGTTCATCGGCCGCGGCGGCGTGGCCGCGAGCGGCGCGCTCGCGTCGCGGCTCGGGCTGTCCGGCGTGCCGGTCGCGGCCGAGACGATCGCACTCCACACGATTTTCGAACTGATGCGCGTGACGGGCGCACGGGTGCACCTCGCGCGGCTGTCGTCGGCGGCCGGGCTCGCGCTCGTGCGCGCGGCGAAGGCGGAAGGGCTGCCCGTCACCTGCGACGTCGGCGTGAACCACGTCCACCTGATCGACGTCGACATTGGCTACTTCGACTCGCAGTTCCGGCTCGATCCGCCGCTGCGCAGCGAGCGCGATCGCGAAGCGATTCGCGCGGCGCTCGCCGACGGCACGATCGACGCGATCTGCTCGGATCACACGCCGGTCGACGACGACGAGAAGCTGCTGCCGTTCGGTGAAGCGACGCCGGGCGCGACGGGGCTCGAATTGCTGCTGTCGCTGACGCTGAAGTGGGCGGACGAGACGCGCACGCCGCTCGCGCGGGCGCTGCGCCGCATCACGTCCGCGCCGGCCGACGTGCTGCAACTGCCGGCCGGGCGCCTCGCCGAAGGCGGCGCGGCCGATCTGTGCGTGTTCGATCCGCGCGCGCACTGGCGCGTCGAGCCGCGTGCGCTGAAGAGCCAGGGCCACAATTCGCCGTTCCTCGGCTACGAACTGCCGGCCGCCGTGCGTACCACGCTCGTGGCCGGACAGGTCGCGTTCGAGCGCCACTGAACCACGCGGAACCTTCGCCATGATCGCCTTTCGCAAGCTGCGTCTCGCCTTTCACCTGTTGCGTGGCATGGTGATCGTCGCGCTGCGTTTTTCGCACGTCACGCCCGCGCGCCGCGCCGAGCTGATACGCCGCTGGTCGCTCAAGCTGCTGCGGATCTGCGGGATGCGCCTCGTCGTCCACAACGACGGCGCGCGGCTCAACGCGAGCGCGCTCGTCGTGGGCAACCACGTGTCGTGGCTCGACATCTATGCGGTCAACGCGTGGCGGCCGACGCCGTTCGTGTCGAAGGCCGAGGTGCGGCAGTGGCCGGTCGTCGGCTGGCTCGCCGAGAAGCTCGACACCGTGTTCCTGCAGCGCGAGAAGCGTACCGAGGCGATGCGGATCATGCACGAGATGGCCGAGCGCCTGCGCACCGGCGGGCTGATGTGCGTGTTTCCGGAAGGGACGACGTCCGACGGTCAGGAACTGCTGCCGTTCCATGCGAACCTGTTCCAGGCCGCGGTATCGGCCGGCTGCGCGGTGCAGCCGATCTGCCTGATGTACGAGGACGCGCACGGGCGGCAGTCGGTCGCGCCGGCCTACACGGGCGATCTGTCGCTCGGCACGTCGCTCGACATGGTGTTGCGCGGCGGCCCGCTCGTCGCGCATCTGTACGTGTGCGAACCGATCGCGCCGGGCGGTGACCGGCGGGCGACGTCCGCGGCGGCGCGCGACGCGATCGCGGCCGCACTGGCGACGCTGCAGGAGAAGGTCGGCAAGCCGACGGCCGAGTCGCTCGCCGAGTTGCAGAAGCATGCGTATCCGGCGACCGAGCTCGGCGCCGGTGCGACGGGCGACGCGGCAGCCGATGCGCCGGTGCCGGGGCGCGAGGGCTGATGCGCGGTCGGCCGGGGGCGGGCGAATCAGCGTGCCGTCATTCGCCGCCCGGCGAACGGCACGCTTCGCACTGCACCTGCGTGACCGTGCGCTGCGCAGGGTCGGCCGTGAGCCGCACGGCCGACAACTGATTTCCCCATACGCAACCTGAATCGAGCGCGACGACGTTGTCGCGCAACATCAGGCCGAGCGCGGCCCAGTGCCCGAACACGACCGTCACGTCCTCGGTGCGGCGCCCCGGCACGTCGAACCACGGCAGGTAGCCGGGCGGCGCGCTGTCCGGGCCGCCATTTGCCTTGAACTCCATTGCGCCGTCGGGCGTGCAGAAGCGCAGGCGCGTGAACGCGTTGAATGCGACGCGCATCCGGTCTCGTTTTTTCAGGTTCGGCGCCCATTGATTCGGCTCGTTGCCGTACAGGCCTTGCAGCGTGTCGCGCCAGTCGGGGGCACGCAGCGCGCGCTGTAGTTCGTCGGCGAGTTCGAGCGCGAGCGTGGCGTCCCATTGCGGCAACACGCCGGCGTGCACGAGCAGCTTTTCGTCTTCGACATGCACGAACGGGCGATGGCGGACCCAGTCGAGCAGCGCGTCGGCGTCGGGCGCGTCGAGGATTTCGCCGATCGTGTCGCCCGGACGCTCGGTGCGCAGCCCGGCCGAGACCGCGAGCAGGTGGAGGTCGTGGTTGCCGAGCACGACGGTCGCGCGCGAGCCGAGGTCGACGATCGCACGCAGCGCGGCGAGGGAGCCCGGGCCGCGGTTGACGACGTCGCCGGCGATCCAGAAGGGCGTGTCGGCGGAGGGCGAGAGCTTGTCGAGCAGCGACTGGAAAGCGGAATGACAGCCTTGGATGTCGCCGATGGCGATGGGGGGGAGGGTCATGGGGCAGCGAATTTTGCGAGTATCGAGAATGTCGAAAAAATTATCTGGTCAATGGGCCACTGCGCAATTTATGTTCCGCAACCGTGCGTTGATTTGGCAAGAAATTTCACGCCCGGAAAGGGTTCGAAGCGCTGTATCAAGTTGTTAGCGGCATGGCTTTTGCAGGGGGCGGCTACCTATAATTGTCGCTTTCCCCAACAAAATTAGCATTTCATGACTTTGGAGGCCATGTCGACCGGTTAAAATTCCCGGTTGGACGTGGCAATCACAAGCTACTAGCATTTGTGAATCTGATGTGGCAGGCGCCTGATGGCGTCTGCCGCACGTTATTTGAGGGAGCCTCATGATCCTGGTTACGGGCGGCGCGGGTTTTATCGGTGCCAATTTTGTACTCGACTGGCTGCGCGCATCCGACGAAGCCGTGCTCAACGTTGACAAGCTGACGTACGCAGGGAACCTGCGCACGCTGCAGTCGCTGGACGGAAACCCGAAGCACGTGTTTGCGCGCGTCGATATCTGCGACCGTGACGCACTTGACGCGCTCCTGGCCGAGCACAAACCCCGCGCAGTGCTGCACTTCGCCGCGGAAAGCCACGTCGATCGCTCGATCCACGGTCCCGCGGACTTCGTGCAGACCAACGTCGTCGGCACGTTCACGCTGCTCGAGGCCACCCGTCAGTACTGGAACGGCCTGAACGACGCCGACAAGGCCGCGTTCCGCTTCCTGCACGTGTCGACCGACGAGGTGTTCGGTTCGCTGTCGGCTACCGACCCGCAATTCTCGGAGACGACGCCGTACGCGCCGAACAGCCCGTATTCCGCGACGAAGGCGGGCTCCGACCACCTAGTGCGTGCGTATCACCATACGTATGGTCTGCCGGTACTGACGACGAACTGTTCGAACAACTACGGCCCGTACCAGTTCCCGGAAAAGCTGATCCCTCTGATGATCGCGAACGCGCTCGCGGGCAAGCCGCTGCCGGTGTATGGCGACGGCCAGAACGTGCGCGACTGGCTGTACGTCGGCGACCACTGCAGCGCGATCCGCGAAGTGCTCGCGCGCGGCGTACCGGGCGAGACGTACAACGTCGGAGGCTGGAACGAGAAGAAGAACCTCGAAGTCGTGCATACGCTGTGCGACCTGCTCGACAAGGCGCGCCCGAAGGCCGCGGGTTCGTACCGTGACCAGATCACCTATGTGACCGACCGGCCCGGCCACGATCGCCGCTACGCGATCGATGCGCGCAAGCTCGAACGCGAACTCGGCTGGAAGCCCGCGGAAACGTTCGAGACCGGCCTGGCAAAGACGGTCGACTGGTATCTCGACAACCAGGTGTGGGCCGATGAGGTCGCATCGGGCGAGTACCGCAAGTGGGTCGAGACGAACTACGCGAAACGCACTTGAGGAGAGAAGCGATGGCACGTAAAGGCATCATTCTCGCCGGCGGTTCCGGTACCCGGCTGTATCCGATCACGCACGTCGTCTCGAAGCAGCTGCTGCCGGTGTACGACAAGCCGATGATCTACTACCCGCTGTCGACGTTGATGATCGCGGGCATTCGCGACGTGTTGATCATCTCGACGCCGCAGGACACGCCGCGCTTCGAGTCGATGCTCGGCGACGGCAGCCAGTGGGGGATGAACATCCAGTACGCGGTGCAGCCGTCGCCCGACGGTCTCGCGCAGGCGTTCATCATCGGCAAGGAGTTCGTCGGCAACGATCCGTCGGCGCTGATCCTCGGCGACAATATCTTCTACGGTCACGACCTCGCGAAGCAGCTCGAGCGCGCGCATGCGCAGGAAACGGGCGCGACCGTGTTCGCGTATCACGTGCACGACCCGGAACGTTACGGCGTCGTCGAATTCGACAAGTCGTTCCGCGCGCTATCGATCGAGGAGAAGCCCGCGAAGCCGCGTTCGAACTACGCGGTGACGGGCCTGTACTTCTACGACAACCAGGTGTGCGACATCGCGGCCGACATCAAGCCGTCGCCGCGCGGCGAGCTCGAAATCACCGACGTCAACTCGCGCTATCTCGACAGCGGTGCGCTGAACGTCGAGATCATGGGGCGCGGCTATGCGTGGCTCGACACCGGCACGCACGATTCGCTGATCGAGGCGGCCAGTTTCATCGCGACGCTGCAGAAGCGGCAAGGTCTCGTGGTCGCATGCCCGGAAGAGATCGCGTATCGCCGCAACTGGATCGACGCGGAACAAGTGCTGAAGCTCGCCCAGCCGCTCGCGAAGAACGCATATGGTCAGTACCTCAAGAACATTCTTACGGATCAAGTCGCATGGCCATCCAAGTAACGGCAACGGCGCTGCCCGAAGTCAAGATCATCGAGCCGAAGGTGTTCGGGGACGCGCGCGGGTTCTTCTACGAAAGCTTCAACGGGAAGGAATTCGCCGAGCAGGTCGCACCCGGCGTCGAATTCGTGCAGGACAACCATTCGCGCTCGTCGAAGGGCGTGCTGCGCGGCCTGCACTATCAGATCCAGCACGCGCAGGGCAAGCTCGTTCGCGTGGTCGAGGGCGAAGTGTTCGACGTCGCCGTCGACATTCGCAAGGATTCGCCCAACTTCGGCAAGTGGGTGGGTGTGGTGCTGTCGAACGACAACCATCGGCAACTGTGGGTGCCGCCCGGTTTCGCGCACGGGTTCGTCGTGCTGTCGGAGGCCGCGCAGTTCCTTTACAAGACGACCGACTACTGGTTCCCCGAACACGAGCGCAGCATCGTGTGGAACGACCCGGAGATCGGGATCAAGTGGCCGATCGATTTCGAGCCGCTGCTGGCGGCGAAGGATGCGGCCGGCAAGCGTTTGAGCGAAGCCGAAGTTTATGCGTGAGGTGGGTGTGACTCCTGAGCCGACGATTCTCGTGACGGGTGTGAATGGTCAGGTCGGGTTCGAACTGCTGCGCTCGCTGCAAGGACTCGGCCGCGTGGTCGCATGCGACCGCTCGATGCTCGACCTGTCCGACCTCGATCGGGTGCGCAGCGTCGTGCGCGAGCTGAAGCCGTCGATCATCGTGAACCCGGCCGCGTACACGGCCGTCGACAAGGCCGAGGCGGACGTCGACGCCGCGCGCCGGCTGAATGTCGAAGTCCCGCGTGCTTTCGCAGAGGAGGCGGCGCGCCTCGGTGCAGCGCTGGTTCATTACTCAACCGACTATGTGTTCGACGGCACCAAAGAGGGTGCCTATGTCGAAACGGACGCGACCAACCCGCAGAACGTCTATGGGCTGACCAAGCTGGAGGGCGAGCAGGCCATCGCGGCGACAGGTTGCGCACACTTGATCCTGCGGACGAGCTGGGTGTACGGCCGCCGCGGCAAGAACTTCCTGCTGACGATGCTGAAGCTCGGGAGCGAGCGTCCTGAGTTGCGTGTCGTCGCGGATCAGGTTGGCGCCCCGACATGGTCGAAGACGATCGCCACCGCCACCGCGCACATCGTCGCGCAGGCATTGGCGGCCGATGACGCGGACTGGTGGGCGCGGCGTTCCGGCGTCTATCACTTCACGTCCGCGGGCGCCACGTCGTGGCACGGGTTTGCCGAGGCAATCTTCGCCCAGGCGATGGGCGAGCATGCGCCGAAGGTGTTGCCGATTCCGGCGAGCGACTACCCGGTTCCCGCCAAGCGCCCGTCCAATTCGCGGCTGTCGCACGACAAGCTGACCGA
>NZ_BCPP01000170.1:0-9259 GCF_016586125.1 Burkholderia sp. E168m23 | reverse complement strand
AACGCGCGCGAACGCGCCACTTCGAGGTCGGACACGAGCCCGTGCGCGCGCTGCTTCGCCGTCAGCGCGGCCAGCCGGTCCGCGATGCCGACCGACTGCTCGGCCACGTCGATCCGCTCGCCGTATGCGCACACCTGCGCATACGCGGCCGTCGTCTCGGCGGCCACCACGACGCGCATCGCATCGGACGCGGCCTGCACCGCGTCGGCGTCGGCCTGCGCGGCGTCGACCAGATGGCGCACGCGGCCCCACAGATCGACTTCCCACGACAGCGAGAACGACGGCGCGAAACCCCAGCGCGTGCGCGCATCGGTGTCCTTGGCCGCCGCAACGATCTGGTCGGGCGCGTGCTTGCCGTAGTCGACGCCGAAGCCGGCCGTCGTGTCGGGCAACCGCGCGGCGCCCGCCTCGTCGAACACGGCACGCGCACGCTCGACCCGCGCGACGGCCGCGGCGAGATCGCGGTTCTGCGCCAGCGCATCGCGCACGAGGCCGTCGAGTACGGGATCGTCGTACAGCCGCCACCAGCGTTGCGGCGGTTCGCCGGCGGCCGCGGCCGGCACGTCGGCCACCGCGTCAAACGGCCCGGTGCGCGTCGCGTCGGACACCGGCGGCCGATACGGCTCGCCGACCGAACACGCGGCCAGCGCGGCCGACGCCAGCAGCACGGCCGCACAGGTGGCGCGCCGCACGCGCGGCAAGCGTGTCTCGACGGCGGGAGAAACGGGCGAAGCGGACGGAATGGACGGAACGCGCATCGGGTGGCAGTGGCAAGGAGGTCGAACAAACGATGGGCTTATGGTAATTTCGACCTATGCGGTCGATCTCGCGCGTAAAGCGCATTCGTCGTCGAGAAAAGGACAATCCCGATCAATTGGAAAATTTCTTCATCGCACTCGAGCGCCAGGCGCGTGACAAGCAGATCGCCGTCGTCGCCTCCGACTCGCCGGCGGGCATGGCGTACCCGCCGCATTCGCACCGCCAGGGCCAGCTGATCCACGCGATTTCCGGCGTGATGATCGTGCACGCGGACGCGGGCAGCTGGGTCGTGCCGACGGGCCGCGCGGTGTGGGTGCCGGGCGGCACGCAGCACGAGATCCGCTCGGCCGGCGACGTGCAGATGCGCACCGTGTTCGTCGGCCCCGAAGTGCGGCCGAGCCTGCCGACCGAATGCCGCGTGATCGAGGTCGGCACGCTGCTGCGCGAACTGATCGTGACGGCCTGCGACCTGCCCGCCGACTACGACCTGTCGCACCGCGCGGGCCGCGTGCTCGCGCTGATCCTCGACGAGATCGAGATCGCGCCGTCGCTGTCGCTGCACGTGCCGATGCCGCGCCATCCCGCGCTCGTCGCGCTGTGCACGCGGCTCATCAACGACCCGTCGTCGGTCGTCACGCTGCAGGCGTGGGCACGCGACGCGCACATGAACGAACGCACGCTCGCCCGCGCGTTCAAGCGCGAGACGGGCATGACGCACGGCGCATGGTGCCGCCACGCGCGGCTGCTGCTGAGCCTGCCGCGCCTCGCCGCCGGCACGCCGATCCTCGAACTCGCGCTCGAACACGGCTACGACAGCCCCAGCGCATTCGCGGCGATGTTCCGCAAGGCGCTCGGCGTCGCGCCGAGCGAATACTTCCGGCGGCGCTGACCCCGGCGTCGATTGTCCGTTTTGCGACGATCGATCGCTGATGCGCGCGCGCGGCGTGCCGTGGCCGTCGCTACAGTAGCGGCATTGCCATACGGCCAGCCGGAGGTTTCGTTATCCCGATGGATCTGATTCAAAGCATGCAGGCGTTCGTCACGCTCGCGGACGCGGGCACCTTCACCGAGACCGGCAAACGGCTCGGCATCACGACCGCGCACGTCAGCCGGCTCGTCGCGTCGCTCGAGCATCGTCTCGGCATCCGGCTGCTGAACCGCACGACGCGCTCGATGTGCCTGACCGAAGCGGGCGAACGCTATCTGGCGCGCGCCCGCGACATCACGCTGGCCGTCGATGCGAGCGAGCGCGAGGCGCGCGACGCGCGCGTGCATCCGCATGGCCGGCTGCGCGCGCATTGCAGCGCCAGCATCGCGAACCATTTCGTGATTCCGCTGATCGGGCAATTCCAGGCGCGCTACCCGGACGTGAGCGTCGACCTGACGCTCGCGCCGCACCTGCCGAAACTGGTGCGCGACAGCTACGACGTCGCGGTGATCGCGATGCCGAGCCTGCCGAGCTCCGAGCAGGTCGCGATCGACGTCGGTCGCATCCGCAGCGTGCTGTGCGCGTCGCCCGCGTATCTCGATGCGCACGGCATGCCCGATTCGCCGGGCGCGCTGGTTCACCATCGCTGCGTGCAACTGGTCGCGCCCGCGTATCACGAGCGCATCTGGACGCTCTGGAACGGTGCGGAAGCACAAACGGTGGACGTCGATCCGTCGATGACGGCCGACGTCGCCGCGTCGCTCGCGATCGCGGTGCGCGAAGGCGCGGGAATCGGCTTGCTGCCGGACTTCGTCGCCGCGGCCGACCTGCGCTCGGGCGCGCTCGTGCGCGTGCTGCCCGACTACCAGGCGGAGGAAATCGGCGTGTTCCTGGTGTACGCGTCGCGCCAGCATCTCGACGCGAAGACGCGCGCCTGGGTCGACTTCATGAAGGCCGCGCTGCGCGATGCGTTCGCACAAGCGCGCGACGACGCGTGCGCACCACCGGCCGGGAAAAAAAGCCACGCACCGGGCAAGGCCGGCGCGTGGGCCGGCGCGGCCGCGTAGCGGCACGGCGCCGGCGGGCGATGCACGGTTACTGCGGCTTGAACAGCGCGCGCAGGTTCGTCATCGCCATGTCGAGGAAGCCGGTGACGAACGCGTCGAATTCCGGCTGGCGCGCGGCGCCGCCGTGCGACGGTTCGCCGGCGATGTCCCACGTCACCGTGCAGGCCTGGTCGCCGCGCGGTTCGACGCGCATCAGCGCCCACAGATTGCCGATGTCGAACGACGTATGGATCAGGCTCCACGTCATCACCATCGCTTCGTCGTCGTGGCTGTTGAGCTGTTCGACGACGACGTTGCCGTCCGCGAAATGCTTGATGCGCAGCGAGCGCACGCCTTCGCCGATCATGTCGGTATGGTCGAGCCCCGTGATGAAGCGCGAGAAGCCGGCGAAATCGCCGACCACGCGCCACGCGTCGCGCGCCGGCACGTCGAGATCGGCCGAGCCGGACAGGATCGGCGTTTGCGGCGCGTAGACGAGCGTGGACGGACGGGGTTGCGTTGCAGTACGTTGCAGCATGATGCCTCCTTGATGAATGATGCGATGACAGCGATTGATCAAACGGGGTACGTCTTCACCACGCGGGTTCGGGCTCGGCGTCGCGGCGGGCGTCGTTCGCGCGCGGCGCCGGCTCGGGCGGCGGCGGCATGAAGCCGCATTCGGCGAGGTAGCCGAAATGCGCATCGAGCAGCGCGTCGTCCTTGTCCGGATACGTGACGCCTAGCCGGCGCAGCGTCGCCTCGGTGCGCGCGTGATCGATCACGGCCATGTCGCCGATATCGTCCTGCCGGTCGTCGAGATAGAACGCGACGACGTCGAACAGCGCATTCGATTCGTCGATCGACAACAGCCGCTCGCGCCAGACCCCGGGCGCTTCGAATCGCAGCGGATAGCCGCGCCGCGCGAGTGCGCGCAGGTAGCCGGCCCAGTCGAGCGGACGCGGGTTGTGCAGATGGAACACGCGCTCGGTGCGCGCACCGTCGAGCGTGCACGCGACGATCGCCCGCGCCAGGTAGTCGACCGGGCTCAGGTCGAACAGCCCGCCCTCGCTCGCGAGCGGCGCGCAGCCGAGCTGCACCGCGCCCTTGAGCAGCAGCAGGATCCGGTTGCGTCCCGGCTGGCACAGCCCCGTGCGCGAATGGCCCGTGATGTTGCCGGGCCGCAGGATCGTCGTGTCGATCCCGCGCGCAGCCGCTTCGGCAACGAGATGCTCGGACACCCACTTCGTCAGGTTGTAGCCGTTGTTGACGAAGGCAGGGCCGGCCTCCGACGGGGCCGCCTCGATCAGGCGTCCCGTCGGGCCCGTCGCGCTCGCCGCGGATAGCGTCGATACGAAATGCAGCGCCTTGCGGCGGCCGCTGCAGCACAGGCGGAGCAGTTCGAGCGTCGAGCCGACGTTCTCCGCGTGCAGGTACGGGTAGTCGTACACGTGGTTCACGTGTGCGCCGTTGTGATGAATCGCGCCGACCTCGGCCGCGAGCGTCTGCCACACCGCATCCGACAGCCCGAGGCGCGGCGCACCGAGATCGCCGCGCAGCACCCGCACGCGCGGATGCCCGCACAGATGGCCGAGCCCGTTGACGAACGCCGCTTCGTCGAGCCGCCGGCGCGCGCTCGCATCGTCGTCGCCGCGCACGACGCAGTAGACGATCTGGTTCGTGCGGCTGATCAGTTCGCTGAGGATGAAGCAGCCCAGGAAGCCGTTCGCGCCGGTCAGCAGCACCGCGCCGGAGCCGTCGCCCGCCGGCTGGCCGGCCGGCAGTCGCACGTCGTCGGGCAGGCGGCGATCGTCGTGCACGCGCGCCGGCACGTTCGCGCCGCGCTCGCCCGACTCGTCGGTCAGCAGCGCCGCGAGCGCGGCGATGGTCGGCCGCTCCATGAAACGCGCGAGCGCTGCGTTGCCGCCCAGCTCGCGCTTCACCGCCAGCATCAGCCGCGACACCAGCAGCGAATGGCCGCCCAGTTCGAAGAACGACGCGTCGCGGCCGATCTCGTCCGGCGCGAGTTCGAGCAGCGTCGCCCACATCGCGGCGAGACGAAGCTCCAGCGCGCCGCGCGGTGCGTCGCGCGTGTCGCTTCCCGCACGCGACACCGGCAGGCGCGCGAGTGCGGCGCGGTCGATCTTGCCGTTCGGCGTCGCGGGCAATACGTCGAGCGCCGTGATGTCGTACGGCACCATGTAGTCGGGCAGCGTGGCGGCCAGCACGGCGCGCAGCGCGTCGGGCGTCGCCGCCGCGTCGACCGGCTTCGCGGCGAACAGCCGGATGCGCTTGCGCTCGTCGGGCACCACCGCGCACTGGCGGTACAGCCCCGCCGCCAGCGCGGCCGTCTCGATCTCGCCCGGCTCGACGCGAAAACCGCGAATCTTCAGTTGCGTGTCGCGGCGGCCCACGTAGCGCAGCGTGCCGTCCGGCTCCCAGCTGGCGATGTCGCCGGTCCGGTACATCGTCGCGCCCGGCGCGCCGTACGGATCGGCGACGAAACGCTCGGCGCTCAGGTCGGGCCGACCGAGATAGCCGAGCCCGACGCCCGCGCCGGCGATGCACAGTTCGCCTTCCTCGCCGGTGAGCGCCGGACGGCCGTCGGCCGCGAGCACATGGCAGCGCGCGTTCGCGATCGGCCGGCCGATGCGCCGGTTGCTGTCGCCGGCGCGCAGTTCGCCCGTCGTCGCGAGCACCGTGCATTCGGTCGGCCCGTAGATGTTGTGCAGCCGCCGGTTCGCGCTCCAGCGCGCGATCGTGTCGGGGTCGCACACGTCGCCGCCCGTGACAAGGTGCGCGAGCGCGGGCCAGTCGCAATCCGGCAGCGCCGCGAGCAGCGCGGGCGGCAGGAACGCGTGCGTGATGCGCGCGTCGGCGACGAGCGTCGCGAGCGCGTCGAGTTCGCGGCGCTGCGCTTCGCTCGGCGCGACCAGCGTCGCGCCGGCGAGCCAGGTCGGGAACATGTCGAGCAGCGACGCATCGAACGCCACCGTCGAGAACTGCAGCACGCGCGACGACGCATCGAGCGACACGTGCGCGCGATACCAGTGGCAGAACTGCACGATGTTCCGGTGCGACAGCATCACGCCTTTCGGCACGCCGGTCGACCCCGACGTGTAGATCGCGACCGCGCAGCGCGCATCGCGGTCCGCATCCCGTTCGAGCGGCCACTGGCCGGCCAGCGCATCGGGCGAGGCGTGCGCGTCCGCTTCCGCGTGCGCGCCGCAGTCGATCACGTCGAGGTCGAATCCGTCGAGCAGCGCCGGCTCGACCGCCCCGCCGACGACGAGCGCCTGCGCCCCCGATTCACGCAGGATCGTGCGGGCCCGCTCGGGTGGAAACGCGGGATCGAGCGGCACGCAGGTCGCGCCGGCGCCCAGCACGCCGACGATCGCCGGGTACAGCGCGACGCCCTTGTCGAGTCGCACCGCGACCACACGTGGCGCGGCCGGCCGCGCGGCGATGCGCGCGGCAACCTGGCGGGCGCGCGTGACCAGCTCGCGATAGGTCAGCTGGCCATCGGCCGCGACGAGCGCGCAGGCGTCCGGCGCAGCGGCCGCCGCACGCGACACGAGCTCCGGCAGCGACGGCTCGCACGGCCACGCGGCGGCCGTGTCATTAGACGCATGCCAGCCGGCCAGCCGTTCGAGATCGAGCACGATATCGGACGGCCCCGGCGGCGTGGCGCGCGGCGCGTCGTTCGGATCGCTCAGCTCGCGCGCGATCCCGCTCGCGACTTCGTGCATCAGATCGACCGCGCATGCGGCGATCTCGTCCGCGAGGTCGGCGCCGTTGAGCGCCGCGCCAAACGCGAGCGTCGCGTCGGCCAGCACGCGCGTGTCGCCGGGCGCCGCGTCCGTGAGCCACGCGACGCGTACTTCGCGCGGCGGAAACGCATCGGCGACGATCTCGCAATGCAGCGGCCGTGCGTGGGCGCAATGCACCGCGGGGTCCGGCACGCCGCAGACGATCGACCACTCGGCCGCGTTACGCAACGGTTCGGGTGCCGGCGCCGGCAGCAGCAGCGCATCGGCCGCGTCGCGCAGCGGGCCGTCGCGTCCGTCGGCGATACAGACGGTATGGCCGGTCGCCTCGAGTTCAGCCGCCAGCCGTGCGGCGAGACGGGTCTGCCCGCCGATCGCAATGATGATCGCTTTCATCGACGTGACTCACAGGTAGTCGGACAAGGCCGCGCGGGTCGGCGCGTGATCGAGCAGGCCGCTCATCCGGAAGAACTGCCGGATGTTGACGATCATCGGATGCTGGCTCGTGATCGGATAGGCACCCACCATGTCGTCCGCGATCCGTGCGCGCTCGGCGGCCGGCAGATCGAGCGCATCGATCAGGCGGCGATCGAACTGCAGTTGCAGGTCGGCACTCAGGTATTCGCGCAGGAAGCACGGCAGCCCTTCGCCGAGCGCGAGCCGCGCGGGTTCGTCGATCTCCGACCAGTACAGCTTCACGAGATTGATCCAGAACGCCGAGTGACGGCCTTCGTCCGCGAGGTGGTCGGCCATCACGCCCTTCACCGAGCGCTTGAGCGTCGCGTCGCGCGAGAACGCCGCGACTTCCGCCGTGACCGTGTTCTCCGAGATCGCGACGCACAGCAGTTCCATGCCGTCGCGGTACTGCGCGCCGACCCGCTCGACCGCGCGCGGAATCGCCCGCGACAGCTCGATCTCGCTGTTCGGCGGCAGCGGCGCGATGCCGGTGGCCTCCTCGACCTGCCGCAGGTAGTCCATCGCGACGTACGCGTGGTAATCCTCGTCGATCACCACCGTCATCGCATCCTGCCGGCACGCGAACGGAAACGGATGCGCGAAGCGGCCGCGCGCGATCCGCAACGCGGTGGCGTTGACGATCTCCGTCTCGAAGATGATCACGTCCTGGATGTACTTGTAGAAGCTCTGCAGCAGGACGAAATCGCGCACCGCATCGCCCGCGTCGACGATCGCCGGGTGCGCGCACAGCGGCTGGCGTTCGAGCGGGTAGTAGCGCAGTTCGTCGTCCTCGACGATCCGCCGCGGGCGCGATCGCACGGTCGCGCGCGCCTCCCAGCGATCGACGTGGCTCACGTAGGTGACGGCGGTCGTCATCGCGTGTCCTCCGGGGAACCGTAGTAATGGATTTCGAGCAGCAGGCAGCCCGCGTCGCTGCGGAACGGGCCATGCGGCGTGCCGGCCGGGCGCACGAAGTAGCTGCCTTCCCGATACGTCGCGCGATACTCGCGCGTCGCGACGTCGACCAGGCTCTGGTCGCCGTCGATCAGGTGCACTTCCTCGTGGTAGTCGTGCAGGAACGGCACGCTCGTGCCCGCGCCCGGATCGAACCGCACGATCCGGGTCCGGATGCCGCGCTTCGCGTGCTCGTCCAGCGTATCGACGAGCACGACCTGGTCGATGCCGTCGTCGAACGCCGCCGGGTGCTCCCACTCGAGCGCCGCGAAATCGACGATGCGCTCCGACAGCCCGCGCGCGTTCATGCCGGCACCACGTTGCGGGTCTGGCCGAGATGCGCGAGCAGCCCGTCCCACAGGCGCATGCGCTCGTCGATCGCATCGAGCCCGGCCTGCAGCGCTTCCTCGAGCTTCGCCGCGTCGCCGTCGGCCGCCTCGCGGATCATCGCGCGCGCCGCCGGCCCGTGCTCGCCCGAATCCACTTCGATGTGGCGGTCGAGGTAATACACGAGCAGCGGAATCGACGAGCGCTCGATCTTCCATTCGTCGAGCAGCGTGCGGAACATGTCGGGAATCACGTTCTCGCGGCCGTAGAAGAAGTTGCCGAGCACCTGGTGCGTCGCGCCCGACGTGCACGCGGCCATCGTCGCCTCGACGAAGCGGATCACCGGCTCCGGCGCATCGACGGCCTTCAGAGCGGCCGACACCGAGAAGCCCGAGCGCACCAGCGACACCATTTCCTCGATGCGCGAGGTCGACGCGCCGACATCGCGCATCGCGTGCAGGTACAGGTCGTAGTGGCTCATGTGGCCGTTCGGCGTTTCGTCCGATTCCTCGCCGAGCACGATCTCGTTGATGAGACGCGACGCGTTCGCGTTGCGCGGCGCGACCCACGGCACCGCGACGGTCGTCAGGTCCTGCTGCAGCCGCTTCACGAGCGACATGAAATCCCACACGGCGAATACGTGCCATTCCATGAACACGCGCAGCTCGTCGATGGTACGGATCGATCCGAACACCGGATGATGCGCGAGCCGCTCGTGCTGCTCGCCGATTTTTCGCTCCAGCCCTTCCAGTTGATTCACGGGACTCTCCTAGTAATGTCCGCTCGCGCCAGCCCATTGCGCCGGCTTCCGGCGCCGGAAACCGTTTCCGGCGAATTGCCGGCAGGCCGTTTTCGGCTTGCGCAGCAATTTCAGGCGTCGATGCTAAATAAGCTGCCAATTTGCCGCCTATTCAAAACGGACATTCTCATATTCTTTCCGGACCAGACTATTCACCCATCCATCAAAGCCTTTACTGGCAAGGACTTTACGAATTACCGACAAAACCGCACGGAATTGACAGCCG
>NZ_BCPP01000169.1:0-9261 GCF_016586125.1 Burkholderia sp. E168m23 | reverse complement strand
CCTTGCCCTTCGCGCCGCCCTTGTCGCCGCGCGCGCCGTTCGCTTCGGCCGCGCCGACGATCCCGCGCTCGCGCGCCCACACGATCGCCTCGCCGCGACTGTGCACGTCGAGCTTCGCGTAGATCGTCGCGACGTGATTGCGTACGGTGTTCGGCGCCAGCCCGAGGCGGCCGGCGATTTCCTTGTCGGCCAGACCGTGGCACAGCAGGTCGAACACGTCGCGCTCGCGCGCGGTCAGGTCGGACAGCTGCGCGCCCGCATCCGGCGCATTCGCGCGCCGCACGTTCGCGAGCTTCTCGATCAGCGTGCGGCTGAACCACGACGCGTCCTGCATCGCCGTCTCGATCGCATAGACGAGCTCCATCTCGGTACGCTTGCGGTCGCTGATGTCGAGCAGCGCGACCAGCAGGCAATCGCGCCCGTGAATCGCGACGGGGTCGGCCGACACGACGCAATCGCGCACGTCGCCGTCGCGCGTGCGAATCTGCACGTCCACGTTGCGCACGTGACCGTCGCCCGCGAGCCGGCCTTCGATACGCGACCACGCGCCGCGTTCGGCCCACAGCCCGATCTCGTCCGCGGATTTACCAAGGAGATCGGCCTGCGCATGGCCCGTCATCGCGGCAAACCCGTCGTTCACGTCGAGTAGCTCGAAACGGTCGGCCGTGACGATCGCCATCGCGACCGGCGCCATCCGGAAGGCCGTCGCGAAGCGTTCCTCGCTTTGCATCAGCGCGCGCTCGGCCTGCTTGCGCGGCTCGAGATCCATGAACGTGAACAGCATGCATGCCTCGCCGTTCATGTCGATCGGCTGCCCGGCGACCACCACCGCCTTGGTGCTGCCGTCGGCCAGCTTGAGCACGGCCTCCATCTGCGGGATCGTCGCGCCTTCGCCGAGCCGCTCGATCGCCAGCTCGCGCCGCTCGGCCTGTTCGAGCACGTCGATCTCGTACACCGAGCGGCCGAGCACGTCGTCGCGCGCGTGGCCCGTCATGTCGAGAAAGCCCTGGTTGACCTTCACGTAGCGCAAGTCGTCGAGCCGGCAGATCACGGCCGGCGCCGGATTCGCGTTGAAGGTTCGCTCGAAGCGTTCCTCGGCGCTCGCCCATTCGGTCGCGTCGTGCAGCACGAGCGCCAGGCAGTCGGGCGCGCCGGCCGCGTTCGTCAGCACCAGGCTGCGGATGCGGTGCACCCAGCTCACCGACTCGTCGGCGGCCGATTCGACTTCAACCGTCACGTCGCTGAATTCCTCGCCCGCAATCACGCGATCCATCGGATAGTGGCCGTCGCGCACCGGATGATTGTTCCGGTAACGCAGCCGGAATCGCTCGCGGTATTCGGTGACGTCCGCGCCGAGCGCCTTCAGCTCGGTCACGCCATGCATCGCGAGCGCGGCCTCGTTCGCCCAGACGATCCGCTGGTCCGGCTCGATCAGGATCACGCCCTCGGTCAGCCCCGCGATGATCTGGTGCAGCTGGCGCCGGTCGGTATGCGACTTGAGCGCCTGTTCGTCTACTGGTTCGTTCATCGAATCGTTGTCCCTTCTCGTCAACATGAGCGATCAACATGAGCGCCGGCCGAGCGCCCGTTGCAGCGACATGCCCCGGCCGGCGCGTGCGGCGATGATCGCGTGCCGCGCAACGGCGCGACACGCGCGAATGCACTATCTCGAATAGTACATTCGCACGCCGCCCGTGATCGTGCGGTGCCCCGCCGAATGGTGCGGTGCGGCCAGCGCGCCTGTCGCGCCGCGTTGCCCGGGTCGTGGTGCATGTCCCTGCCCACCGTCTGTTCCGTCCCCCAGTGCAAACGCACTAACCGATCCGGTGAATTTGCGCGATGTCCGCTCGCGTTCGCGTCGGTACGCTGGTACTGCATCGGCGCTCATGCGCTGCCCTTTCATACCGCAGAGGGAGGACACACGGATGAAATTGCATCAGACACCCGATCCGACGCGGCCCGAACCGCCCCCGGACCATCCGCCCGAACCGGCGCCCGGCACCGACCCGCCGGTACCGCTGCCGCCCGACGTACTGCGCCCGGACATGCCGCCGCGCGAGCCCGGCTACGACACGCCGATCGCGCGCTGAACGCGCGGGCACCGCACGGGAACGCGCCGTGCTCCCCGACTGATTGATTCAACCCGCCAATCGAAGGAGAACATCAATGAACAAGACCTCGCACCTTTCGACCCTGCTCGCCGTCAGCGCGGCCTTCCTGCTTTCCGCCGCGCCGCTCACGAACGCGCATGCCCAGGCCTCGTCGACCGACAGCGGCATGGCGAGCGAATCGAATCAGCCTGTCACCGACACGTGGATCACGACCAAGGTGAAAGGTGAGCTCGCAACCACCGACGGCGTGAAGAGCACCGACATCAGCGTGAAGACGGTGGACGGCGTCGTCACGCTGACGGGCGTGCTGCCGACGAAGGTCGCCGTGAAGAAGGCCGTTGCCGTGACCCGCGCGATCAAGGGCGTGAAGCACGTCGACGCATCCGGCCTGAAGGCGAAGGCCTGAGCTACCCCGCGGCCGAGCGCCGCACTTTTCTCCCCTTACGAAAGGAGCACACCATGAACGAAGACAAGATCAAGGGCCAGTGGAAGCAGCTCACCGGCAAGCTGAAGGCCAAGTGGGGCAAGCTGACCGACGACGACCTCCAGGTCGCGGAAGGCAATCGCGATTATCTGGCCGGCAAGATCCAGGAGCGTTACGGGATCGCCCGCGACGAAGCCGAGAAGCAGTTGAAGGAGTTCGACCGCGAGCTGTAACGCGCCAGTCGTCTCACCCCGCCGCGACGCGCACCGCGTCGCGGCCACGAGGAGGACCACGACATGGGCAAATATCTGATCGCATGGCTGCTCGGCGTACCGATCGGGCTGCTGGTGCTGTTTTTTCTGGTCACGCACCTCTTCTGACGCGCACGACGCGTCGTCAATGAAAACGGGCCGACGGCTGAAACCAGCCGCCGGCCCTTCTCTTTTGCGTGCGGTGCGTGACGCGCCGCGCTTACTTCGCCGCGTTCGCCGTCATCTTGAAGATGCCCTGCGCGTTGCCCGCATCGAAGCGCAGGTCGGTCACCCAGCGGCGCGCCGCCTGGTCGAACGTGCGCTTGCGCGTGATGAACTCGTAGAACGAACCCGGCACGTTGCGCTTCACCGTGCCGCCGTCGCGGGTGCGGAACTCGCGCTCGACGGTATCCGCGCGATAGGCCGTCTGGAACACGCGGCCCGAGCGCGAGCGTTCGACTTCGGGCTTCATCGGCCGCCCCTTCGCCTTCTCGTCGTCGGACAGCTTGAACACGTCGGCGACGCGGTCGGTCGCGTGATTGAACGCGTTGCCCTCGGTCGCGATCCACGCCATTTCCGCCGATTCCATCAGCAGCGTCTCGTAGTCGAGCTCGTTCGGCACGTCGTGCTGGCGCGCGAACGCGCCGACGATTTCCGGCAGCAGCGCATGGGCGTCTTCGAGCGACAGCCAGCCTTCGCGCTCGACTTCCCACAGCCGCGCGACGGCCGCCGGCGACAGCGGGTCGCGCGACGCGCCGACCACGTTCGTCACGGCCTGCTGGAATTCCTTCGAGAAGCGCTCCGGATGCAGTTCGCTCACGAAGAACTGCGCGATTTCGTCCGGCGCGTCTTCATGCGCATACGCGCGGCCGGTCATGCCGAGCTTGTCGAGCGGGTAGCGGCCGTTCAGGCGGAAGCCGAGCGGACGCAGGATGCGCGTGAACGCCGCCTCGCCCGGCGGCAGTGCGCCCGTGTGCGGCCAGCGCACCGTGCGCAGCGCGCCGTGGTCGAAATAGACCGAGCCACCGTTTTCGATCGCCTCGGCCGTGTACGCGCGGCCGTTCGCCGAACGCTCGAGCAGCCCTTCGAACAGCGCCATGTTCATCGCCTGCGCAATTTCCGCGCGGGTCACGACGCCGTCTTCCCATTCTTCGAGGATGGCCGGCATGTTCAGGGTCGAGAACAGGGCGTCGGTCTTCGCCTGTCCCAGCAGCTTGGTCAGCAAGCTGTCGATATTCGGATTGCGCATCAGGATTCTCGTCTCGGGGACTCGCCGGCAAACGTGCCGGCCACTCGTCGGCCGGCCGCCCACGGGCGCCAAGCCTTGCATGGCAAGCATTATTCAAAGGGTTGCAGCGGGGCGTAAAGCGAGATTAAATTGATACGTGATGAGTTTTTGGAATTATCAGCCGCGCTTCGCTGGCGCTTCACCCCGGCGGCGTGCGGGTCCGTTCGTCAGACGAATCGAGCATCATGCGCAAATTCAAGATCCCCAACATGGGCGCGCTCGTGGCTTTCGAAGCCGCCGCCCGCCACGAGAGCTTCACGCACGCGGCCAAGGAGCTGTTCCTGACCGAAAGCGCCGTGTCGCGGCAGATCGCGACGCTGGAGGCGAGCCTCGGCGTGCGGCTGTTCGCGCGCGTGAAGCAGCGCGTCGTGCTGACGCGCGCCGGCAAGCTGTACGGCACGCAGGTGCGGCGCGCGCTCGAAACGCTCGACCGCGACACGCTGTCGATCATCGCGCACGGCAGCGGCGGCGGCTACCTGGAACTCGCGGTGCTGCCGACCTTCGCGTCGCACTGGCTGATCCCGCGCATCAAGAGCTTCTACGACCGCACGCCCGACGTGCGCGTGAACATGGGCAGCCGCACCGACCTGTTCTCGTTCGAGGACACGCACTTCGAAGCCGCGATCCACTACGGCAAGCCGACCTGGCCCGGCACGTCGTCCGACTACCTGTTCGGCGAGGAAGTCGTGCCGATCTGCTCGCCCGCGCTGCTGAACGGGCCGGTCGAGCGCGTCGAGGATCTGCTCGCGTATCCGCTGCTGCACTCGACGACGCGCCCCGGCGCGTGGGCGCAGTGGTTCGAGACGCACGGCGTCGAGGACATCCGCACGATGCAGGGCGTGCGCTACGAACTGCATACGATGCTGATCAGCGCGGCCGCGGCCGGGCTCGGCGTCGCGCTCGTGCCGAAGTTCTTCGTCGAGGAACAGTTGCAGCAGCTCGGGCTCGTCGTGCCGTGCGACGCGGCAACCGTCGGCGATTCGGCGTACTACCTCGTGTATCCGACCGAGTTCAGCCACAGCAAGCCGCTGGAATCGTTCCGCGGCTGGCTGCTCGAACAGGCGAGCGCGTATGCAGCGCCGGAACGCGACGTGCAAGACGCCGATGAAGAGGATGACGAAGACGTCGAGTAACGGCGCGGTCGCACCGGTGTCATGACGCGGTGGCGCCGGATGCGTGCCGCGCCGGCACGCCGGCCGAAAGAATCTTCACCAGCAGCGCGCGGGCGCGACCGCTCATGCTCGACACATCAAGCGCGAGCCGGATCATGGGCGCTCGAGTGCGAGGCATCGTGAGGAAGCCCCGCATCGTCGCGCACCGCGTGCGTTACATGTGCCACTTCACCGTGGCGGTCAGCGTGCGCGGATCGCCGGGCATGTTGTACAGGTCCGCGTTGCCGTGCGCGGCGATGAAGTAGCGGCGATTGAACAGGTTGTCGAGCGTGAGCGTCACGTCGACCTTCTTGCTGCGATAGCCGGCGCCCAGGTTGAACACCGTGAACGACGGCAGCGTGACGAGATCGCTCGCCGACGTGTAGCGCGCCGACTGGAACTGCATGCCGGCCGCCGCATAGAAGCCGTACGGCAGCTCGCGCTTGAGCCACAGGTTCGCGCTGTGGCGCGGCATCAGCCCCGGCGTATTGCTCGATACCGCGAGGCCGGCCGCCGTCGATTGCGCGGAGCCGTCCACCGTACCGTTCAGGTACGCGTAACCCGCATACACCGACCACTTAGGCGCGATCTCGCCGGTGAAACCGAGCTCCATTCCGCGTACGTGCTGGGTACCGATCGGCAGCGCATAGCCGGGATTCGCCGGGTCGCCGATCTGCTGGTTGGTCTGGCGCATGTCGAACAGCGCGACGCTGGCCGTCGCCTTGCCGCCGAGGTCGAAGCGTGAGCCGACTTCATACGCGGTGGTCTTCTGCGGCGCAAGCGCGGCGCCGTTCGTAAACGCGCCGGAACTGATCAGCGTGTCGGCCAGCGGCGAGAACGACTGGCTGAACGACCCGTACAGCGTCAGCCAGTCGAGCGGTTCGTAGATCAGGCCGACGCGCGGGCTCCACGCATGGTCGGTGCGGTCGAGATTGACGTTCGACGACGTGTAGTCGTGGCGGATCTGGTTCAGGTAGTCGAAGCGCAGGCCGGCAAGCACCTTCCAGTGTTCGGTCAGCGAGATCAGGTCCTGCGCGTAGACGCCCGCGAGCCCGACCACGGTCGACGCGTTCGTCTTCGCACGCGTGCCGGTCGGCACGCCGGGCAGGACGACCGGCTGCGGATTGAAGAGATCGTAGGTCGCGACCTTCGACACGCTGTAGATCGTGTCGAACTTCTGCTGCTGCGACAGTTCGAGCCCGTACAGCAGCTCGTGGCGCATGCCGAACAGCGACGTCTTCTGCGTGAGTTCGAACAGCCCGTCGATGCCGTGATCGGTGCGCTGGCGCGTCGACTGGTCGAGCGTGACGACCGGGTGCGCGGCGGTCTTGATCGGCTCGTACGTCACGTAGTTCTTCCGCTCGAGCGAGAAGTCGTACGCGCGGATCGCGCCGTGGAACGACAGCGAATCGTTGAAGCGATGATCGAGCGACACCGTCGCGCTTTTCGCGGAGACGTCGTTGTACGAACTGTTCACCCCGTCGGCCGACCCGTAGTACGTGTTGATCGGCACGTCGACCGGCCGGCCGCGATACGCGGGGATCCCCTGGTCGGACGTGCGGCGGTCGTGCAGGTAGTCGAATTCGACGTTCAGTACCGTGTCGCGGTCGAGCTTGAACTGCGCGGACGGCGCGATCGCCTGCCGGTTGAGCTGGAACTGGTCGCGGAAGCTGTTCGAATTCTCGGCCGCGCCGGTCATGCGAAAGCGCGCCGCGTCGTTCGCATTCCAGCCGAGGTCGAATTCGCCGCGCCGCTCGCCGCGCGTGCCGAGCGTCACGCCCACGTCGTTCACCGGGTTCGCGAGCGGCCGCTTCAGCACGCGATTCACGATGCCGCCCGCCGAGCCGCGTCCGTACAGCACGGCCGCCGGCCCCTTCAACACCTCGACGCGATCGACGTTCGACAGGTCGCGGTAGTACAGCGCGTCGTCGCGAATGCCGTCGACGTACTGGTCCGTGATGCTGTTGAAGCCGCGGATCGTGATCTGGTCGCGCTGACCGTCGCCGACCGAGAAGCCGACGCCCGGCACGTTGCGCAACGCGTCCTGCAGCGACGTCGCGTTCTGATCCTCGATCACCGCGTGCGGCACGACGTTCACGGTCTGCGGCACGTCCATCAGCGACATGTCGGTCTTGGTCGCCGCGCGCGAATGGCCGCCGTCGTACGACGCATGCTCGGCGGCCGCGTTGACGGAAATCGCGGGCAGGGTCGCCGCGGCGTCGGCCGCCTGCGCGCAGGCGGCGCGTGTGCCGGCAAGCGACGAGGCGATCAGAAGGACGTGGCACGCGCTCTTGTTGAATTTCATCGTTGAAGTAAAGGCAGAGGGAAAATGGTGAGCGCAAACGCGTGCGGCCGACGCAAGGTCATCAGCCGGCGACTCGACAGGCGAACGCGTGTCTACGCACAACGGACGGCGCACAGAGAATCGCCTCGTCGCCCCGGCCGGCATGCCCGGCACGAAAACGCCGTTGCGACGCGTCACGGCTCGTAATGGAGCGAAATATTAAACGAGAATGATTCGCGTTATTAATCAATTTCCAACATGTCGCCTTCGTGCAACGTACCTCCGGCTAACACTGCGGATTCCTGACGAATAACTTTCAGTTTTGCGCATCGACGCGCGGATTTCGTAAAGAAATAGAAAGAAATTGAGCGGGCGCGGTGTGTTATGACCGTATGGATCGAAGGGCTGCTTGGGATGCGTCGTTCGAGGACATGCACTTCGGGCGCGATCCACGACGGCAAGCCGACCTGGCGAGCGCGTATGCGGCGCCGGAGTGCGATACGAAGAGGCCGATGAGGAAGACGACGAGGACGTCGAATGACGCGAGCCATTGCGACATCCCGCCGGCGCGTCGACGGGCCGGCGCGGCCCGTCGACGCCGGGTCTTACTTCAGGCGGCAATCGCGAACGGTCGCGATCCCCGATGCAAAGTCGCCCACGCAATGCAGCGTGACGCGCTTGCCGACCAGCCGCTGCGCCTTCTGTTCGGCCGCCGCATCGACGAACGACGCGCGCACCGCCTGATCGGCATCCACGTCTTCGCCGATCTCCGCGAGCGTCTTGCCTGTGAAGCCCTTCTCGAGACCGAGCAGCGTGCCCGTCAGCGCGACCGGCTGGTCGAAATACTTGTCGCCGCCCGAACCCGTATAGGCCTCGATCATCTGCGCGGCCGATACCTTGAGCTCGCCTTTCGCGGCCATGGCGCCCGAGACGATCGTCAGCGCGAGGGCGGCAAGTGCGATTCGTTTCATTGCGTGGTTTCTCCGTGGTTGAACAGTGTTTTGAAAAAGTTGGCGCTCGCGCGCCGGCGGAACACGACGGCCCTGCACGCACGCGCCCCGTGTCCGCCCCACGGGCAACACGACGGCGCACGACGTGCACGGCCTGACGGTTATTTGCGTGGGGCTGCTTCGATCAGCGCGACGGCCCTGCGGTCGTACACGTCGGGCGTCGCCTTCGCGCCGCGCGCGACCGCTTCGCGCACGCTGCCGGTGGCGTCATCCTTACCCGCGCCGATCAGCGCGGGCGCATCCGGATCCGCGCCGGCATCGAGAAGCGCCTTCACGCAGTCAGGGTTGTGCACGATCGCCGCGCGCAGCAACGGCGTCTCGCCCCAGCGGACGCGTTGCTCGCCCAGCCGCGGCTCGATCGGCGTGCCGGGTTCATGCAGGATCGCGATGCGCTCGGCCGCGGTCGGGTCGGGCTGACCGTCCAGTTCGTAGCGTCGCTCGCACACGAAGCTGAGCGGCGTCTGTCCGGTCTTCGCATGCGCGTACGGATCGGCGCCGGCGTCGACCAGCAGCTTGAGGATGTCGAGATCGGATGCCGCGCGTCCGGTCAGCACCGTGTATCCATTCGGATCGGTGGCGCGGGCATCGGCGCCAGACTTCAACAGCATCCGGACGAGCTCGGGCGACGGGGTATACGCATTCGCGGCCATCGCCAGCGGCGGCTCGCCGCTCGGTGCGATCGCGTTGACGTTCGCGCCCGCGCCGATCAGCAGGCGGATCGTTTCGAGCTGGTCGGGCTTGA
>NZ_BCPP01000168.1:0-9278 GCF_016586125.1 Burkholderia sp. E168m23 | reverse complement strand
ACCGCTCGCTCGCGAGGATGATCTCGCCGTTCGCCGACTTCAGGTGGAAGTAGTACTGGCCGTTCACGGCCTTCTTGAGCTCGAATTTTGCCGCCATGGATTTCCCCTAAAAGAATGTCCGACCCTCGGACATCGACAAGTGTAAGGGGACGCGCCGACCAAAATCGAGATTCCACGGAAATAAGCATTAAAGACTGTCAAATAGTGAATTTTCAGACACATTTGACCGACGTTGAATTCAGACCGAACGGCCTACCCGCCCCACCCCGGCATGGTCGGCAGGCGCAGCGTGCCCGCATCGTTGAAGTGCACGGTGCCCAGCATGCTGCCGGCGAGCCGGCCGCGCAGCGCGTACGGCAGCTCGCCGTTCGCGGCCGCGCCGGGCAGGTTCCACGCCTGCCGCGCGGCCGCGAAGGCCGACACCGAAACCGGCACGTCGAGCACGGCCTCGCCAAACCGCGGCACGGTGCCCGCCCGATCGCTGACGCCGCTCGCGAACGGCGTGCCGTTCAGGTCGAGCGCGACCGAGATGCCGTCGTAGTCGATCGGCGCATCGTTCGGATTCTGCACGCGCAACTTCAGGCTGAAGCGCATCTCGAGGCCCTGCCCGACGAGCGGGTCGAGCCCGGCGACCGACACGCGCACCGGCTCGCGCGTGAACCCTGCACAGCCGCCGAGCAGGAACACGGCCGCGAACAGCAGCAACACGGTGCGCAGCGGCGCGATATGGAACAGGGCTCGTGGCATGGGACAGTCTCCTCGCGGCAATCGGTGAACGGGTCGTCGATGCATTGTACCGACCATGCCAACCGTCACCGGGTTTCGTAGTTTTTGCAGCACCGCAAGATCGTTAATAGATTAAAACTACGAAATTACCGGCTAAACGGAAAGCGCATTAATGACTTTCAGCATTCAATGAAGCGCCCGGAATTCAATAGATGCTCTTTCTAAATTTTTCATTTCCTTTACCCAAAACCATCAAGTATATTTACGCATCCTTGGAGCAAGCCGACAAACCTTGAAGCCGCATGACGGCGAATTTACGGGATGGCGACACGCTGTCCTTCCGTCCTGCGGACTGGCCCGGCCAGCCCCGTAGGTCGTCGGTTCAAAGGGATTGCGCGCCCGCGTCGGGCGTGCGGCCCCGTGTCGTGCGCGCGAAATCAATTCAGTACAACACGCGCCCGGCCATTTTGAACCGGCCAGTTAACCGACATCCGGAAAATCCAGAGGGGGCAGTAAACCATGATTACCTTTACGTAGTCGGCCGCCGTCTTTTCGAATAATCCGTCATTGGCATTTTTTCGCTGTTGATTAAACGGCGAGGGGATTGCTTTTGCCGGCGTTTTCGCAGCACTGAACGATTCTTTCAACAATCGAGGTTTCAGTCATGTCGATTCATATTCGCAAGATGCGTTATCTGCCGCTCGTCGCCGCACTCGCGCTCGCCGGGTGCGGCGGCGACGACGGCGGTGCGGGCTCCGCTTCCGCGCTCAGCTCCGCCGGCGCGCCGCATACCAGCTCGTCGCCCGCCGTCACCGCGCCGCCGAGCGCATCGAACGTCGACAAGAGCGTCTCGCCTGTCGAATTGCCGGACACCGTGGTGCCCGTGAACTACCGGCTGTGGTTCCGCCCGAACGACGCGCTGAACGCGTTCGACGGCCGCGCCGACGTCGAAATCAAGGTGCTGAAGCCGGTCAACAACATCGTGATCGCCGGCCACCGGATCAAGTTCACCAACGGCCGCATCACGCTGCAGCCGGGCAACATTCAGCTGATCGCGACGCCGCAGGACAAGGGCGACTTCTATCAGTTGCGCCCCGTCGCCGGCACGATCGCGCCGGGCAACTATTCGCTGCACATGGAGTGGTCGGGCATCATCAACTTCAAGTCGTACGACGATCCGGCCACGCAGACGGGCGGCAGCTGCGGCGACGATCCGTATCCGGGCTGCTCGGCCGCGGAAGGCGTGTTCCGCGTCGACCTGAAGGGCACCGACGGCAAGACGAGCGGCGCGATCCTGACGCAGGGCGAAACCAACCTGTCGCGCCAGTGGTTCCCCGGCTGGGACGAGCCGGCGTTCCGCCCGACCTATGAAGTGACGGCCGAAGTGCCGCAAAGCTGGCGCGTCGTGTCGAACGCGGCCGAGAAGCCGTCGACCAACGTCGGCGGCGGCTACAAGCTCGTGCAGTTCGAGAAGACCCCGCCGATGCCGTCGTACCTGCTGTTCTTCGGCGGCGGCCTGTTCGACACTTACGAGGACGACTTCACGAGCCCGCTGCCGGGCGGCAAGGGCGGCCTGCACCTGCGTGTGTTCACGCCGCCGGGCATGAGCGAGTGGGCGAAGCCGGCGATGGACCGCACCAAGCAGGCGCTCGACTACTACTACCGCTACACGGGCATCCCGCTGCCGCTCACGAAGTTCGACACGGTAGCCGCGAACGATGCGTTCAAGGATCAGAAGGACCTGAACTTCGGCGGGATGGAGAACTGGGGCTCGATCCTCGAGTTCGCCGACGACATCCTGCCGCAGCCGGGCCAGCCGATGTCGCACTACGGCAACGAAGTACTGACGCACGAAGTGGCGCACCAGTGGTTCGGCGATCTCGTGACGACCGACTGGTGGGACAACGTGTGGCTCAACGAATCGTTCGCGACGTTCTTCGAGACGAAGACGACGATCCAGTTCTTCCCCAACGAGTTCAGCTGGCTCGACCAGGTGAAGAACAAGTATCGCGTGATCAATCGCGACATCGGCCCGAACGCGTTCCCGGTCGCGCCGAACTTCAACGACTGGGCGTCGAACGACTTCGTGCTGAGCGCCAGCGCGTTCACGTACGACAAGGGCGGCCACGTGCTGAAGACGCTCGAGAACTATCTCGGCGAGCAGACGCTGCGTAAGGGCCTGCAGCAGTACCTGGTCGACTACTCGTTCGGCAACGGGACGCCGAAGCGTCTGTGGGATGCGCTGTCGAAGGAAAGCGGCCAGGCGGTCGGCCCGATCGGCGATAGCTACGTGCGTCAGACCGGCGTGCCGCTGATCTCGCTCGACACGCAGTGCGACCTGACGAAGAACCAGACGGTCGTCACGCTGAAACAGCAGCCGTTCCCGAACAAGAACGCGTATCCGGGCCTGCAGTGGACGGTGCCGATCACGCTCGCGTACGGTCAGGGTCTCGCGAAACGCACGACGCTCGCGCTGAAGGATACGCAGGCGCAGACGCGAATCGAAGGCTGCACGGGCGTGGTCGCCGATCCGAGCGGTCTCGATTACTACGTCGTGAACTACAGCGACACGGCCTGGAGCGGGCTGCTCACGCAGGTGAACAGCTCGACCGATCCGGTGCTGCTGGCGAACCTGAAGAGCGAAGCGGCGCTGCTCGTCGCGAACAACCTCGCGCCGGCTTCGCGCTCGACGTCGATCGGTTCGGTCGCTTCGCCGGCCGCGATGAAGCTGCGCCAGACGCCGACCTTCGGCGGCATCGAAGCGGTGACGAAGGAACGTCCGGCACGGCAATACCAGGGCCTCTTCAAGCCGCGCAAGGTAGTGACGCAGTAACGGTGCGCGTCCGGCCGGTACCGCGCGACCCGCGGCGCCGGCCGGCGTACCGGTTTCTCCGACCTGTTGACGGGCCTCGCATGCGAGGCCCTTTTTTCATGGGGCGCGGCGTGCGCCCGCCGTCACGCCCACGCGGCGTCCCACGCCGGCTGCGCGAACCACGTGGCGAGGAACGCGACGAGCCGCGACGTGCGCGCACTGCCGCGCGCGTGCTGGCGCAGCACGTGAATCGTCGCCGGCTCGGGCGCCGCCGCGTACTGCGGCAGCAGCGCGCGCAACCGTCCGTCGCGCAGCGCGTCCGCCACGAGCCAGGTCGGCAGGTGCGCGAGACCGAGCCCGTCGATGGCCGCCTCGAGCAACGCTTCCGAATGATTGCTGCGAAACCGCGGTTGCGCCGGCACGTGACGGCGCTCGCCGAAGCGCCACGCGCCGGGCGGCGGCGCGCCATGCCACGCGAGACAGTCGTGGCCGCCGAGCGCGTCGGGCGATGCGGGCTCCCCGCACCGTGCGAGATAGGCCGCGCTCGCGCACAGCACGCGCCGCTGCGGCGCCAGCACCGTCGCGACGAAACGCGTGTCCTCGAGCGGGCCGATGCGCACCGCGAGATCGACGTCGGAGCCGAGCCGCGCGCCCTGCAGGTCGACCATGCTGTCGGTCAGCACGAGGTCGACCTGCAGCGCCGGATAGCGCTGCATGAACGCGGCCAGCGCGGCCATCAGGTGCCGCCGTCCGAAGGGCGCCGGACAGTCGACACGCAGCAGCCCGCCCGGTTCATCGTGCTGGCTGTGCAGGTCTTCCTGCAAGCCGCGCAGCTCAGCCAGCATCCGGGTCGCGCGCCCGTACAGCAGTTGCCCGGCCTCGGTCGGCCGCAGCGCGTGCGTGGTGCGATGCAGGAGACGGATGCCGAGCTGCGTCTCGAGCCGGTCGATGCGCCGCGTGACCGACGACGCGGCAACGCCGAGCCGGCGCGCGGCCGCCGAGAAGCTCTGCTGGTCGACCACGTCGACGAACAGCGCGAGATGCGGGGAAAGGAAGTCGTCCATTCGTGAGCCTGCGATTTTTGGCTATGCGGAAAACGCAAAGCAATCATCCGCCTTTGCACGTTTCCGCGTCAAACCGGGCCCACTAGACTGCATTCACCGGTTTCATCCGCCGCACGCGCCGGCCCGCCGGGCCGGGCGGCCGCCATCGTTCATGGAGATCATCATGCGCAGCATCCGCTTCGACACCCCCGCCGCCGACATCGAGTCGCTCGACGCGCGCGTGCGGGACATCGCCCCGCCCGTACCGGCCGACGGCCAGATGCTGATCGAGGTGCGCGCGGCCGGCGTGAACCCGAGCGACGTGAAGGCCGCGCTCGGCCGCATGCCGCATGCGGTGTGGCCGCGCACGCCGGGGCGCGACTGGGCCGGCATCGTGCGCAGCGGCCCCGACAACTGGATCGGCGCGCCGGTGTGGGGCTCGGGCGGCGATCTCGGCGTCGGGCGCGACGGTTCGCATGCGGAATGGCTCGTGCTGGACGCCGCGCACGTGCGCCGCAAGCCGGGCGTGCTGACGCTCGAAGAGGCGGCCGGCGTGGGCGTGCCGTTCGTCACCGCATACGAGGGCCTGCGCCGGGCCGGCATGCCGACGGCCGACGACGTCGTGCTCGTGTTCGGCGCGAACGGCAAGGTCGGCCAGGCCGCGATCCAGCTCGCCACCGCGCGCGGCGCGACCGTGATCGGCGTCGAGCGCGGGCCCGGCGACTATCGCGGCCATGCGTCAGGCGACGTTTCCATGATCGACGCATCGAGCCGGACGGTGGCCGACGCGGTACGCGAATTGACCGGCGGCCACGGCGCGGACATCGTCTACAACACGGTCGGCAGCCCGTATTTCGAAGCGGCGAACGCGTCGATGGCGATCGGCGCGCGGCAGATCTTCATCTCGACGATCGAGCGCAGCGTGCCGTTCGACATCTTCGCGTTCTATCGCGGCCAGCACACGTTCGTGGGCATCGATTCGCTGCAGCTCGGCCCGGCCGCGGTCGCGCAGATCCTCGATACGCTCGCGCCCGGCTTCGGCAACGGGACGCTGCGCCCGTTCCCGATCGGCGACGACTACGTGTACCCGCTCGAGCATGCGCACGACGCGTATCGCGCGGTGCTGGCCGGTGCGCGCGAGCGCGTCATCCTCAAGCCCTGACACCGGACCTTACGGGAGACCGCCATGATGGATTACGTGACCTCGCTCGCGGTGGGCGTCGGTGTCGGTGTGTTGTACGCGCTGCTGCACGTGCGCTCGCCGGCCCCGCCGCTCGTTGCGCTCGTCGGCCTGCTCGGGATGGTGATCGGCGAACGCGCGATCGCGCTGCTGCGTTGATGCGCTGCTGCGTTGATGCGTTGATGCGTCGCCCGATGGCGCGCTAGCGATCGTCGCGGCGCCGGAACGCCCACCACGCGGCCAGCGCGGTGAAGCCGGCAACGAGCAGCACCATCAGCCAGAAGCCGTGCTTGTTCTCCGAGAACGGCACGCCGCCGACGTTCATCCCGAAGAAGCCGGCGACGATGTTGATCGGCAGCGCGATCACGGTGACGAGCGTCAGCGTGAACAGCGTCCGGTTGTTCTGCTCGTCGAGGCGCGAACCGATCTCTTCCTGCAGCAGCTTGATGCGCTCGTTGAGCCCCGCCAGATCGGCGAGCACCAGCGAGAACTCTTCGGTCGACTCGCGCAGCTCCTGCACGTCTTCGGTATGCAGCCACGCGGGCGGCTTCGCGAGCAGCCGGAAGATCGAGCCGGGCTCGGGCGCGAGCATGCGCTGCAGGCGCGTCAGCGTGCGGCGCATCGCGCCGAGCTCGATGCGGCTCGACGTGAGCCGCTGCGACAGGAAGCGATCCTCGATGCGGTCGACGTCGACGCTCGTGCGCCGCATGATCTGGATCAGCAGGTCGGCCTGGTCGCGCAGCAGGTGCACGAGCAGCTCCGCGGGCGAGCGGAACTGCTCGCCGTCGCGCACGCACGCGCGCAGCGTGTCGACCGAGCGCAGCGGCTTGAGCCGCGCGGTCACCATGATGCGCCGCTCGACGTGGACGAACAGCGTCGCGATCTCCGACGGCGTGAGCTCGAGGTTGAACATCACGTCGTTGACGATCGCGCGCAACGCGCCGTCTTCCTGCTCGATGCGCGTCGAGCGCGAGCCTTCATGCAGGAATTCGAAGAAGCTGTCGGGCAACCCGAGATGCGTGCGCATCCAGCGCTCGCTCGCGCCGTGCGCCAGATTGAAATGCAGCCAGACGAAATCGCCCGATGCGGCCGCGCCGTGCTCGCGGCAGGTGCGCAGCCATGCGGCGGCCGCGTCGGCATCGAGCATCGCGCCGGCGCCGCCCGGATCGAAGCGGAATCCGCACACCATGCCGGACGTGTCGGCGCCGTAAGTCTGTACGATCAGGTCCATCGTGTCGAAGGTGGTGCGGCGCGCGGCGCGCCGCACATCGCAGGTCGCGGGCCCGCGCCGGGAAAAGAAAGGAGACGTATGCCCGACGGGCGTGACGCGCTCGTGACAGTGTCACACGGCATCATACCGGCAGCGTCTCCTGCCCCAAAAACAACGCGCCGCCCACTGGGCGGCGCTGACAGGAAAGACCCTCGTGACGCGCGCGGCACGCGTTACTGCCGCGTCTCCGACTGCGCGGCGCTCGGGCACGCGGGGTCCTTGCCCCAGTGGCCGTCGCACACGCGCCAGCGGCACAGCTGATCCTCGAAGAAACCGCGCTCCGAACACGCCTTCACGCGCGACGCCAGCGAGCCGCCGGTCGTTGCCGACGCCTTGGTCGGCACGGCCTGCGCCTTCTCGGCGGCGAGTTTCTTGTCGGCCGGCTTCGTGCGCGCGACGAGCGCGGCAAGCAGATCGGCATCCGGATCGTCCTTCCCGGCCGCCTTCGCGGTTCGGGTCGGCGTCGCTTCGCGGCGCTTCTTCGCCTGCGCGAGCTCGGCCTGCTGTTCCTTGCGATGCTTGCGGGCTTCGGCCTTCGTGTCGGCCTTCGTATCGGCCTTCGCCTCGGTTTTCGTGTCGGTCTTGCCGTGAGCGGCGACCTTCGTGCTCTTCGACGCGTCGGCCTTCGCCGTCTTGGTCGTCGCCGCTGCGGCGGCCGCGGTTGCGGCGACGCCAGCCGCGGCCGCCGTGCCCGAGCCATCGTCGGCGCCGTTGGCGAGCGCGCGCGACAGCCGGCTGTTGTCCGCCGCGGAGGCAGCGGAAGCCGATGCGGATGCAACGGTCTGGGACGCCGAGTCGTCGTTGACGATCGTGGCCGGTTGCGCGGCCGATGCGGCGGACGCGCCGTTCTGCGCGACCTGCACGGCGGCGCCGCTGGCCGGCGCGGCCTTGTCCGGCGCAGCCGCCGCGGGTGCCGTCGCGGCCGCCACCGCGACGTGCGGTTCGCCCGATGACTGCTGCATGCGCCACGCGCCCCAGCCGCCGACGGCCACGACCAACGCCACCACGGCGGCGATCGGCGCCTTCAGCGAACGGCGCGGCGGCTCGGCGGGCGGCGTGACACGCCCTTCCAGATCCGCGAGAATGCGCGACTGCCGAGGTCCTCCCTCGCCTGCCGGTTTAGTATCGGACAGCAGGCTGGGCGGAGTTTTCGAATTTGAATTTTCCGGCGCACTCATTCAGCGTCTCATTGAATCCTGGTTTAATTCACCGCGATAATATAGCCCGGCCTCTCGAAGCAGCCTGATTCTAAGAGCAAGCATTGCAAAACACAATCAATTCCAATTTCCGGGGATTTCTTTGATTGCCGTCGCACTCGTCGCCTATTTCACCCTCGCCGTCGCCGTTGCGGCACTGTTGCTTTTACCGGGTATCCGCGCGACCGTTTTCGAATCCGTGGCCCAGTTTCACGGCCGTCTGACGCGCCGTGCGAACGAGCGCGCCGCACGCACGCGCAGTCAAATTGTTAAATCGGCAACCGTGACGCGCGGCGCATTAAGCGACGTGCAAAATTTACTGGTTCGGCGGCGCTTGATGATTATGGTGTCGGCAGGTATTCTTGCGACGCCGCCATTGGTGGCCATTGCGTTACGCGGTCGGCAATTATTTCAGTACGACGACACGGCGCGCGTGCCCGACGAGAAGATCGCCGCGCTGTTGCAGGGCGAACAACTCGTGCCGCCGCCGCCGTTGCCGCCGGAAGTCTTTGCCACGAAGGAAGTCGAACAGATCCGCCCGGCGCTCAAGGATGCAAGCCGCGACTGGAACCTGCTGGACCCGGATTTCCGTACGCGTTTGCTGCTGGTCTACAAGATCATGCACGAACAACATGGCTATGAAATGGCGCTGCTGGAAGGCTACCGGAGCCCGGAACGACAGAACCGGCTCGCGCAGATGGGCACGAACGTGACCAATGCCGCGGCCTTCCAGAGTTATCACCAGTTCGGGTTGGCGGCCGACAACGCATTCCTGCGCGACGGCAAGCTGGTCATTTCCGAGAAAGATCCGTGGGCGATGCGCGGCTACCAGTTGTACGGCCAGGTCGCCGAGCAAGTCGGCCTGACCTGGGGCGGCCGATGGAAAATGATGGATCTCGGGCACGTGGAATACCATAAACCCGGTTTTAAACTGGGACGCGGCAGCTAGTCAGGGCTGCCGGACAAGAAATAATGAGGGCGGCATGGGGCTTTTTAATCACCCGGCAGGAAACGATTTGGGCGGCGCAAACAATCGGGCATTCCGGTGCGC
>NZ_BCPP01000167.1:0-9328 GCF_016586125.1 Burkholderia sp. E168m23 | reverse complement strand
ACCGGCTGGACCTGCCGCACGGGGCGTTCGTGTCGGCGGCGGTGAGCTACGACGCGGGCCGCGCGGACGAGAACCGCTTCGACCTGCCGGGCTCCGACTACCTGAAGGGAATGGGGCGGATTCCGGGCTCGGTGCTGGTCGGCGTGCGTGCCGGCGTGACGCTCTTCGATGCGGCGGAGCTGAGCGTCACGATCGATACCCCCGTGACGCATACGTCGCGCGGCGTGTCGGGGCACGTGGATCTCGCGGTGCCGGTGCTCAAGACGTCGCAGCACGAGATCATCGTGACGGGCACCGTGCACGCGGGCTCGGGACGCTACATGCAGACCTTCTACGGCGTGACCGACGCACAGTCGATGACGAGCCGGTTCCGGCCGTATTCGGTGAGCGGCGGGATCGACAGCGCATCGATGGCGGTCGCGTGGAACTGGACGCTGTCGCGGCACTGGTCGGTGCTCGCGACCGGCGGCGTGACGCGGCTGCTCGGCCGCGCCGGCGACAGCCCGATCGTGCAGTCGCGCAGCAACTACTACGGCATCGCGGGCGTGACGTACAAGTTCTGAACGGATTGCGGGGGCGCGAACCGCGTGCGGTAACATGCGCTCGGGTTCGGCGTCAGGCCGGGCTTGCGACGCGGGTGCGCCGGAGCGGCGCGGCCGGCTCGCGAAAGGCAGCCATGCGCTGGCCGGCTCCGTCAGGAAACGGCCGGCAGCGTGCGGAATCGATCACGCATGCGATGCCCGGTCGTGCACGAGTGCCGCACATGGACCGCCGGGCCCGCGACAGGGAGAAACCGATGAAGAACACGATCGCGATGCTCGTTGCACTCGTTGCGAGTGCAACTTTTGCAGGATGTGCGGACATGGACACGAAACACCCCAACGCCACCGCGGGCGGCGCGGCCAGGCCCCCTCTGCAGTCGGGCGCCGCGCAGGCATGCAAGGCGGACGCCGCACCGGACGATGCGCTGGTCGGCAAGACCGAGGCCGATGCGACCGCGCTGCTCGACGGCTGCCTGTGGCGCGTGCTCGAGCGCGACGGCAAGTCGTTGCCGGGCACGATGGACTACCGCGAGGAGCGCCGCAATCTCGGCATTCGCGACGGCAAGGTGATCTGGGTGCGGCGCGGGTGAGGGCCGTGTGACGATTGCGTCACCGGAATCGTCGACGTCGCGCGATCTGCGCGGGTATGTCATGAAGCCCGGCGCGTCGGAACTGCCGCTGACCGCACGGAAATGATCGCCGCGATGCGCGTGCGATCGGACGCGCGTTACTTCGAGATGTACCACAGCGCGTCCGCGCTGGCGCGCGACGGCTGAGCGGCCGCGGCCGGTGCTTGAGCCGGCGCGAGTGGCGGCGTGTTCGACGTGATGGCCGTCGGCAGCGTGGCAGGAATATTCGCGGTCGAAGGCGAGGCCGCCGCCGTTCCCGACGTGGACGGCGTATTCACGTACCACAGCGCATCGGCCGAGGCGGTGCGTTTCGCTGCCGTATTGGCTGCCGTGTTCGTCGCGGCATTCGCTGCCGCACCGGCCGGCTTCCTCGATGGCGGGGCCGATGCGCCGGCCGTCGCCGTGCCGGCCGTCCCGGCCTGCGCGGTCATGCCTGCGGCCGCCGCACTGCGCTGCGCGCGCGCTTCGAACGGCCCGAGCTGGAAGATCAACGTTTGCGCGGGACGCGTCACGACGGCATAGGGAAACTGCAGCTCCCACGACATCAGCACGCGCCCGGCCGACGTCTCGGTGAAGATCGCCGGCACGTGCTTCATGTCGCTGAACTGCACGTAGACGCGCGCACCGTCGTCGAACACCTGGGTCGGCTTGGCCTGATCGGCGCCGGTGACCGTCCATCCGAAATTGTACGTACCGGCCGGGCCGGCGGGGCCCCCCTGCGGCGGCGCCGGCGGCGAGGCCGGCGAGATCGTCCGTGCGCGCGTGACGGGCGGCGCCGACACGCTCAGGCTCGCGAACGGGTTGTACGTCTGCGCCTGTTGCGGCGGCGTGAAGGAGGGTGGAAGGATGGGCATGGGAGTATCCGGCGAATCCGGCATGGTCCGGATTGCATCATAGACCTTGCGCGCATAGGCGAGGCGCTTGTCGGGCGACGCGGAGTTGTACGCGCCGATCGCGTTCCAGTTGGGGCCGAGCTGGCGGATGTTCTGCGACAGGATCCACGCACCGACGTACGCGTTCGTGCACGCATCGAACAGGCTTTCCCGTGTGATGCCTTCGCGGGCGAGCGTCGGCAGCCACGTGCTGTTGATCTGCATCAGCCCGATGTCGACCGTGCCGTTGGTATTCGTGTTGACGGCGTTCGGATTCATCCCCGATTCGACTTGCGCGATGCCGCGCATCAGGGCGACGCTCACGTGCTGGAACGCGGCCGCGTCGTCCAGGCAATCTGCCCGCGCGACGCCGCAGAGCGCGCACGCGAGCGCGATCGTCGAGGCGAAGGGCAGCGAGTGGCGGCCGAACAGGCGAGTGGTATGACGCGGCATGGCAGGATGGGGCGGAATCCGGGCGCCCGGTGCAAGGAAATTACGCAGACGCGAAGTGTGCCATAGCAGCCGGGCAAATGGCTCGCGTCAAACTTTCCTTTGCATTTATCCGCGCGTTCGACGCGCATTTGTATCGCGCCGGATCAGGGTCCGAGGCGTTGCAGGATCGGTAAGAATGGCCGGCATTGGCGCGAATGCCGATGCAATGGCGGCGACCGGAACCTGACGTATTACGTCATTCGCCGGGTGAAACCGGCAATCAAGCGAGCGAAAGAGAAAATCGCGCGCCAGCCGTTCGTGGCGCAAAAGGAAGCGGCAAAAAATCGGCGGCCGAAGCCGCCGTATGTGCAATGCGGGAGTCGACCGGCCACGTGGAGCGCAGTCGGCCGTCTCCGGGTATCGCGATTCGCGATCAGAAGCGGTGACGCAGGCCGAGGTTGACCATCGTCTGCGAGCTCGTGCCCGCATAACCGTACGAGCCGATCGATGCCTGCGCGGCCATCGAGCCGCCGTTGCCGTCGCCGGTCTGGCCGCTTGCGTGCTGATACGCGGCGGTCAGGTAGACGTCGGTGCGCTTCGACAGGCTGTAGTCGGCGCCGGCCGATACCTGGTGATAGGTCGCCGACGTGTCGCCGCCCGAGCGCGTGTAGCTGTAGCCGACACCGACGAGCAGCGCGTTCGTCGCCTGGTAGTTCACGAAGCCTTGCCCCGTGTTGTAGTGCTCGTTCGAGCCGAACACCGAGCTCGCGTCGCGGCGGTATTGCGCATTGCTGTAGCCGACGCCGAACGTGAACGGGCCGGCGACGTACTGGCCCGCGATGCGCGCGATGCCGAACGAGTGCGCGCTGGCATAGCCGCTGTTGATCGGGCCGTCGAACGTGCCGTCCGACGAGCTGGTCCAGCCGTTGCGCACGCCGTTTGACGCGGGGCTGTTGGTCGCGTGGAAGTAGCCGCCGGCGACGCTGAACGGCCCGTTGTTGTACGACACGGCGGCCGAGTACGACTGCGCGGCGCCGGTGCTGCCGGCGATCCCGCCGAACGAATACATCGCCGCGAACTGCAGGCCCGAATAGACGGCCGACGTGTACTTCACCGCGTTGTCGACGCGGAAGCTGTTGTCGTAGTTGTCGACGTCGCCCGGCGTCGCGAACGCGCTGCCCAGGTAGTTGTCGGCGGTGATGCCCTGCACGAGGTCGACGAGCGGGTCGTACTGGCGGCCGAACGTGAGCGTGCCGTAGCGGTCGCTCGTCAGGCCGACGAAGGCCTGACGGCCGAACAGGCGGCCGCCCTGGCCCTGCCGGCCGTTGCTCGGGTCGAAGCCGTTTTCCAGCTGGAACAGTGCCTTCAGCCCGCCGCCGAGATCCTCGGTGCCTTTCACGCCCCAGCGGCTGCCGGCGAGGTTACCCGCGCTGCTGTTGCCGAGCATCCACGCGTTGTCCTTGCCCTGTGCGTGATTCACATAGGTGATCGACGTGTCGATCACGCCATACAGCGTGACGCTCGATTGCGCATGCGCGACGGGCATCGCCGCGAACGACGCGAGCGAAATCAGCGAGAGGGTCGTGCGTTTCATGTCATCTCCTTGGCGCATTGGTGGGGGTTCGTGATCCGGAATGGCAGGAGACTACAGAGCCGCGATAAAACGGCAAAAATGAAATTCTCCGTTGTGGCCTGATGCCGACAGGCGCATTCCCGGAAATTCATTTTTGAGGGATTTGAATTATTGATCGTTGCGTATCAATGGGTTTCTGTTTCGCGTTTTTTTCAGCGCGGTTTGCATGGGGCGTGATAATTCGGCGCGATTTTCGCGTGAATTCCCGCAATCTCAATATTGTTATCGATCCGTCAAATCATTATTTAACGAATCGAATTGGCCGGGCTGGAACGAGTGTGATAACCGCATGCGGTCCGCCATCCGCGGGGCGACACTCACGCGGCTTCGCCATCCTCCGCTTCGCGTCAGCGTCGCCACCGGCGCACCGAAACCGAGGTCGCTATCTTACTTTTGTATATAATAATCATTCTCATTTACAGAATCGTTGACGCTCGCGCACCCGGAACCCGGCCATGTCCGCTGACAAGCTGTCCCTCCATCGAGAAATCGACGCCCTCTATGTCGGCCACCACGCGTGGCTGCGCGGCTGGCTGAGCCGGAAGCTCGGTTGCGCACACCGCGCGGCCGACCTGGCGCACGACACGTTCGTGCGCCTGCTCGCACGCGACGAGCCGATCGGCGCCGACGAGCCGCGTGCGTTCCTGACCACGGTCGCGCAGCGTGTGCTGAGCAACCACTGGCGGCGCGAGCAGATCGAGCGCGCGTATCTCGACGTGCTCGCGCAGCGCCCGGAAGCGGTTGGGCCGTCGCCGGAAGAGCGGGCCGTCATGGTCGAGACGCTGCTCGAGATCGACCGGCTGCTCGACGGCCTGCCGCCCGCGGCGAAGCGTGCGTTCCTGCTCGCACAGCTCGACGGGCTCACGCAGGTCGAGATCGCGCGCCAGCTCGGCGTGTCGCTCGCGACGGTGAAGCGCTATCTCGTGAAGGCCGGCACGCAGTGCTTCTTCGCGATGGCGGCCTGACCGATGGCCGCCCCGGGAGCGCCGGCGGTGCCGCCGCACGTCGCCCGTCGCGCAGTCGAGTGGTGGGTCGACCGGCAGTCCGGCCGCACGGACGACGCGTTCACCGCCGCGCTCGCGCGCTGGCGCGCGGAAGATCCGGCGCACGACGCGGCGTGGCGTCACATCGAAGCGATGCAGGGCCGGTTCGGCCGGCTGGCGGCCGGGCTCGACGCGCAGGCCGCACAGGCCGCGCTGCTGCCGAAGCGGGCCGGCCGCCGCACGGCCGTGAAGACGCTGGCCGTGCTGCTGTTCGCGGGCGGCGCCGCATGGATGGCCGAGCCTTCGCGGCGCGCGACGATCTGGCCGGCGGACCTACGCACGGCGGTCGGGGAGCGGCGCACGGTGACGCTTGCGGATGGCACGGTCGTCGTGCTCGATACCGACACGGCGCTCGACGTGCGCTTCGACGATATGGCGCGGCGCCTGCGCTTGCTGCGCGGCACGATCATGATCACCAGCGGTCACGACGATCGTCTGCCCGCGCGGCCGCTCGTCGTCGCGACCGCGCAGGGCGAGCTGCGACCGCTCGGCACGCGCTTCGCGGTGCGGCAGCGCGACGGCGCGACACGCGTCGAGGTGTTCGCCGGCGCCGTCCAGGTGCAGCCGGTCGATGCGTCGGCCGGCTCGCGCGTGATCGCGGCCGGGACGGGCGCGGATTTCACGCGCGACGCGATCGGGGCGCCTGCGCCGCTCGATCCCTATGCGTCCGCGTGGACGAGCGGCATGCTCGTCGCGTCGCGCATGCGGCTGGCCGATCTCGTTGCCGAGCTCGACCGCTATCGCCGGGGCAACCTGCGCTGCGATCCGGCCGTGGCCGACCTGCGCGTGTCGGGCACCTATCCGCTCGACGATCCGCAGCGCGTGCTCGATACGCTGATGGCGATGCTGCCGATCGACGTCCATTACCTGACGCGTTACTGGGCGACCGTCGTGCCGGCCTATTCGACCCATTCGTGAGCGCGCCGAAAAATTTTTTCGCCGACCTGAGCTGTTTCTCGATCTTCGCGTGACATGGGTAATGAAAGCAGCCCTAGCCCATCGTCCACCGACTCTCCGATCATGGCTTCCATCCGTCTCACGTATCAGCGCCGTCCGGCGCCCGCCCGTCATCTGCCGCGCGCGTCGCGCCCGGCCGCGTCGGGCCGTCTTGCCCGCCGGCTGGCGGGTGCCGTCCTGCTGTCGGCACTGCTGCCGCTGCCCGCGCTGGCCGACACCGACGCCGATGCGGCGCCCGCCACGCAGCGCGCGTCGCGTCGGGCGTTCGACATTCCGGCCGGCCCGCTCGAAGCGGCGCTGAACCGGTTCGGCCGCGACGCGGGCATCCTGCTCGCATTTCCGCCCGAGTTGACGGCCGGTCTCGCGAGCGGCGGCGTGCACGGCCGGTTCGACGTCGACGGCGCGTTCGACCGCCTGCTGGCCGGCACGGGGCTCGTCGCGCTGCGCCAGCCGGGCGGTGGCTACACGCTGATGCGCGCCGATGGCTCGGCGGCCGGCCCTGTGGCGGCCGGCGTCGCGCCAGCCGCCGAGTTGCCGACGATCGACGTGCGCTCCAGCGCCTTGCGCGCCGAAAGCTATCGCGCGCCGAAGGAAGCGGGCGTGCTGCGCTCCGACATTCCGCTGCTCGACACCGCGCAGGCCGTCAACATCGTGCCCGCGCAGGTGCTGCGCGACCAGCGGCCGCGCAATCTCGACGATGCGCTCGGCAACGTGAGCGGCATCACGCAGGGCAACACGCTCGCGGGCACGCAGGACACGATCATGAAGCGCGGCTTCGGCGGCAACCGCGACGGCTCGATCATGCAGAACGGCATGCCGCTCGTGCAGGGCCGCGCGTTCAACGCGGCGACCGACAGCGTCGAGGTGCTGAAGGGGCCGACGTCGTTGCTGTACGGGCTGATGGACCCGGGCGGCGTCGTCAACGTCGTCACCAAGCAGCCGCAGCTCGTGCGCTACAACGTGATCTCGCTCGGCGCGTCGACGTTCGGGCACGGCAAGAACGGCGGCAGCGCGACGTTCGACTCGACCGGGCCGGTCGGCGATTCGCGGCTCGCGTACCGGCTGATCGTCGACCAGTCGAACGAACAGTACTGGCGCAACTTCGGCGAGTACCGGCAGACCTTCGTCGCGCCGTCGCTCGCGTGGTACGGCCGCGATACGCAGGTCGCGGTGTCGTACCAGTACCGCAAGTTCCATTCGCCGTTCGATCGCGGCACCGCGCTCGACCCGCGCACCAATGCGCCGCTCGACATCCCCGCACGGCGGCGCATCGACGAGCCGTTCAACAACATGGACGGCGAATCGCAGCTCGCGCAACTGAGCGTCGATCACCAGTTCAACGCGGACTGGAGCGCGCATTTCGGCTACAGCTACAACCGCGAGACCTACGACGCGAACCAGTTGCGCACGACCGGCGTCGACCCTGTGAAGGGCACGATGACGCGCAGCAACGATGCGACGCACGGCTCGCTCAGCACCGACAGCTACGGGATCGGCTACGTGACCGGCAAGCTGACGCTCGCGGGGATGCGGCACGACGTGCAGGTCGGCTTCGATACCGAATACCGCCGCATCTATCGCAAGGACCTGCTGCGTCAGGCGGTGAAGACGCCGTTCAGTTATATCGATCCGGTGTACGGGCTGCTGCCGCCGTCGAGCACGGTGTCCGCGAGCGACAGCGACCAGACCGACACGCTGCACGATGCATCCGCGTTCTTCCAGGATACGGTCCACCTGACCGACAAGTGGATCGTGTCGGGCGGCCTCCGCTACATCACGTACAACCAGGTGGCGGGGCGCGGCCGGCCGTTCGTCGCGAACACCGATCTCAGCGGCTCGAAGTGGCTGCCGCGCGCGGGCGTCGTCTACAAGTGGACCGATGCGTTCTCGCTGTACGGCAGCTATTCGCAGTCGCTGAAGCCGTCGTCGTCGATCGCGCCGATGACGGGCTACATCATCGACGGCGCGACGCCGCCCGAGGAAGCGACCGCATGGGAAGTGGGCGGCAAGCTCGGCTTGGCCGGCGGGATGACCGGCACGCTCGCGCTGTTCAACATCGACAAGAAGAACGTGCTCGTGTCGCAGTACAACGACGCGACGAAGCTGACCGACTGGCGCACGTCGGGCAAGGCGCGCTCGCGCGGCGTCGAGCTCGACGTCTCCGGCAAGCTCGGCGAGCGCGTGAACGTGATCGCGAGCTACGCGTACATCGACGCGAAGACGACCGAGGACCCGCTGTACGCGGGCAACCAGCTGTGGAACGTCGCGCGTCACACCGCGTCGCTCGCGGCCGTCTACGACTTCGGCACGGTGGCGGGCGGCGACGATCTGCGTATCGGCGCGGACGTGCGTTACGTCGGCGCGCGGCCCGGCGATTCGGCGAACAGCTTCACGCTGCCGTCGTACGTGCTCGCCGACGCGTTCGCGACCTACGACACGCGGATCGGCAAGCAGAAGCTGTCGTTCCAGCTCAACGTGAAGAACCTGTTCAACCGCACGTACTACCCGTCGAGCGCGAACCGCTACTTCGTCGCGGTCGGCGACGCGCGCCAGGTGTCGCTGCTGACCACGCTGCAGTTCTGACCATGCAATCGCCGCGCGGCCTTTGTGTCGGCGCGCGGCTTCGGAGAGGAATCCAGATGAATCTGAAGATGAAGAGCGGTGCGCGCCGCCGCCTGTTGCGCGCGATCGCGGGTTCGGCGCTCGCGTTGTTCGCGGTTGTTGGCGCCGGTGTCTCGGCGTCCGCGTTCGCCGCCGATGCGTCGCCGGCCGTCACGCGCGTCGCGATGCTCGTGCAACTGCACGGCCCGAACCTGAAGGTGGACGAACGCATCGGCCAGCATCTCGGCGAACGCGGCTACGCGGTGCGCCTGATCGACGAGTCGGCCACGCCTGAGGCGGCGCGCGACGCGGATCTCGTCGTGATCTCGTCGACGGTATCGTCGAAGAACGTGCGGCCCGGCTGGCGCATGCTCGACAAGCCGCTCGTGACCTGGGAAAACGACCTGCTCGACGATCTCGCGATGACGGGCAAGCGGCACGACGTCGACTTCGGCGAAACGGGCAAGGAGCGCTACCTGTGGCTCGTCAACGCGCCGCATCCGATCGCGGCCGGGCTGCCGGCCGGCGCGACGAACGCGTACGGCAAGCAGGCGCCGATGAGCTGGGGCAAGCCGGGGCTCGGCGCGATCACGATCGCGACCGTCTACGGTCAACCCGA
>NZ_BCPP01000166.1:0-9388 GCF_016586125.1 Burkholderia sp. E168m23 | reverse complement strand
ACGCCCGATAGCGCCGCACCCGCGATACACACGCCGCGCCAGCCGTCGAGGCCGTACGCGACGCTCGCCGCGAACGAGCCGAGCGCGCCGCCGATGAAGTAGCTCGTCAGGTAGATCGTCGTCACGCGGCTGCGCGCCTGGCCGGCGAGCGCATAGATCACGCTCTGGTTCGAGATGTGCATGCCCTGCACGCCGACGTCGAGCAGCAGGATGCCGGCGATCAGCGCCGCGAGCGAATGCGCGCCGGTCGCGAACAGCGCGAACGAGCAGAGCACGGCCGCCGCGAACAGGCCGGTGGCCGCATTGCCGTGGCCGCGATCGACGAGCCGGCCGGCCGACGTCGCCGCGAGCGCGCCCACCGCGCCGACGATGCCGAACAGGCCGATCTGTCCTTCGGAGTAGCTGTACGGCGGCTGGCTCAGCAGGAACGTGAGGCCGGTCCACAACAGGCTGAAGCACGCGAACACGAGCGCGCCGTAGGTCGAGCGCAGCGCGATCAGCGGCTGCGCGCGCACCAGCGCGACGAGCGACGTCATCAGCGCCGGATAGTCGACGCGCGCGTCGCGGCGATCCTTCGGCAGCTTCACGGCGAGCACGACGGTCAGCGCGAGCACCATCGCCGCGGCGATGCCGTACACCGCGCGCCAGCCGAACCCGTCGGCGATCGCGCCGGCCGCGACACGCGCGAGCAGGATGCCGAGCAGGAGGCCGCTCATCACGGTGCCGACCGCGCGGCCGCGCGAGCGCGCGTCGGCGAGCGACGCCGCGAACGGCACGAGCAGCTGCGTCGAACAGGTGACGAAGCCGACCGCGACGTTCGCGACGACGAACATCGTGAAGTTCGTGCTGAACGTCACGGCGACCAGCGCGACGACGTTGAGCATCAGCAGCCGCACGATCAGCGTATGGCGGTTGACCGCATCGCCGAGCGGGACGATCAGCAGCAGGCTGGCCGCATAGCCGAGCTGCGTCAGCGTGACGAGATAACCGAGTTCGGTCGGCGCCCGCCCGAAGCTGTGCGCGATCGCGGCGAGCAGCGGCTGCGCGTAGTAGATGTTGCCGATGACGATGCCGCATGCGCACGCGAACAGCAGCGTCATGCCGCGGGTGAGGGGAGGGTGGTTGTCGTGATGCGGTTCCATGGTCGCGAAAAACGGCGGCGCCGACCGGCGGCACGGGGCCGTCGGCTGCGCGGGGTGACGGAAATCGGGGCCGGCGTCGACGGATCGGCGGTGAGCCGATGCGCGCCGGGCGGATCGCGGCCGGACCCGGATCGGGCGGGCGGCGGATCGTCGTGCGGCGGGCGAAGGCAGGGCAGGCCCGGGCGTGCCGCTCCGGTGCGCCGGCAATGGCGTCGCACGGAAGCGGATGTGCGTATGATGCGGGCATCGACTCATAGCGTCCAAGACTGGATCGTTATGGTCTCCATTGGCAAAACCAATACGTTGGCCGCGATGCTTCTCCGCCACATCCGCTATTTCCTTGCCGTCGCCGAGCAGCGCAGCTTCACGCGCGCGGCCGACGCGCTGCACGTGTCGCAGCCGACGCTGTCGCAGCAGATCCGTCAGCTCGAGGACACGCTCGGTGTGCAGTTGTTCGACCGCTCGGGCCGCACGGTGCAGCTCACCGAATTCGGCGAGGTCTATGCACGCCACGCGCGCGCCGCCCTGCACGCGCTCGATATCGGGCAGCGCGCGCTGCACGACGTCGCCGAGCTTGGCAGCGGCTCGTTGCGGCTCGCGATGATGCCGACTTTCGCGGCCTACCTGAGCGGCTCGCTGATCGACGCATTCCATGCCGACCATCCGAACGTCGCGCTGACGATCGACGCGATGCCGCAGGAGCGCATCGAGGCGTTGCTCGCCGACGACCGGCTCGACGCCGGCTTCGCGTTCATGCCGCCGCGTGCGCCGGACATCGAAGCGCTGCCGCTGTGGGACGAGCCGCTCGCGCTGGTGACGGGCCGCACGCACCGTCTCGCGCGCCGGCGCCGTGCGCTCACGCCGGCCGAGCTCGGCGGCGAGCCGCTGGTGCTGCTGAGCCGCGCGTTCGCGACGCGCGAGCGCATCGACCGGTATTTCGTCGAGCACGGCGCGCGGCCGTTGGTCGCGATCGAGACGAATACGGTCACTTCGGTGCTGGAACTCGTGCGGCGCGGCCGGCTCGCGACGGTGCTGCCCGACGCGGTCGCGCGCGAGAGCGGCGACCTGTGCGCGCTGGAGATCGATCCGCCGTTGCCGACGCGCACGGCCGCGCTGCTCACGCGCAAGGGCGCGTACCGCAGTGTCGCGGCGCGCGCATTCATCGAGCGTGTGCTCGCGTATCGCGATCCGTCGGAACGGTGACCGGACCGGCCGGGCGGCGGCGCGGGAGGATTACGCGCCGGGCGTCGGGAAGAAGACGCCCGCGCGCTGCGCCGCGTTCGCGATGTGCGTTTCGATCGCGGTGCCGGCGGCGGCCGCATCGCGCGCGATCAGCGCGTCGACGATCGCGCGGTGCTCGTGCCACGTCGACAGCAGCAGCTCGCGCCGGTAGAACGGCATGCGCTGGCTTTCCTTCATGATGTCCGCGCTGCTGCGCAGGATCGATTCGATCGCCGCGTTGCCGGCCAGATGGATGATCCGCATGTGGAAGTCGAAGTCGAGCCGCGATGCCTCGTCGAGCGCGCTTTCGGTCAGCGCGACGTGCAGGTCGGCGAGATTGTCCTCGAACCACGCGATGTCTTCGTCGCTGACGACGTGCGCGGCCATCCGCGCGGCGAAGCCTTCGAGCGCATAGCGCATCTGGTACGTATCGGGCGGCGACGACTGCTCGGCGAATTGCCACGGATGCGCGGCCGACGCCTGCGCGCTTTCGACGTACACGCCCTTGCCCGCGCGGATGCGCAGCATCCCGAGCGCCTCGAGCGTCGACAGCGCCTCGCGCAGCGACGCGCGGCTGATCTCCAGCTCCTCGGAGAGCTGGCGCTGGGCCGGCAGCAGGCTGCCGACCGGATAGACGCCTGCCTCGATCCGGTCGCGGATCGTCGCGATGGCGGCGTCGGTCACGGTATGCGGAACATTTTTCATGATGTGAGCGATGGCCGGTCTGACCGGCATTGTAATCCGCACGCGGGCGGTGCATGACCACCCTACGGGAAAGCCACGATCCGCCCCTTTGCGGGGCGCGCAAACGGCGCGCAGGGGCGGGAAATCCCTATTTTGTCCGTCCTTGACGCCACTATATCGGCTTCCTACTATCCACCATAACATCACTGGTCTTACCAGTATGAACAGACGAAACTGCAACCGTTGGATCGGGAGAGCGCCGTGTCGAAATTCCTCAATTCGCTGTTTGGCCGGGTAGTCGTCGCATTGATACTGGGGGTCGCGCTCGGCGCGTTCTTCCCGCACGTCGCCGAGTCGCTACGACCGCTCGGCGACGGTTTCCTGAAGCTCATCAAGATGGTGATCGGCCCGATCGTGTTCTGCGTCGTGGTCAGCGGGATGGCCAATGCGGGCGATCTGAAGAAGGTCGGCCGGGTCGGCCTGAAGGCCGTCGTCTACTTCGAGGTGATGACGACGCTCGCGCTCGGCATCGGGCTCGTGCTCGCGTGGGTCACGCGCCCGGGCGTCGGGATGAACATCGACCTGCGCTCGCTCGACGCGGCGTCGCTGTCGACGTACGCGAAGAACGCCGAAAGCCTGAAGGACACGGCCGGCTACCTGATGAAGATCATTCCCGAGACCGCGATCGACGCGTTCGCGAAGGGCGACATCCTGCAGATCCTCGTGTTCGCGGTGCTGTTCGGCTCCGCGCTGTCGCTGCTCGGCGACAAGGCGCAGCGCGTGAACAGCCTGATCGAGGAGCTGTCGCACGTGTTCTTCAAGATCATCGGCTTCATCATCAAGCTCGCGCCGCTCGGCGTGCTCGGCGCGATCGCGTTCACGACCGGCAAGTACGGCGTCGCGTCGCTCAAGCAGCTCGGCTACCTGGTCGCGGTGTTCTACCTGAGCTGCTTCGTGTTCGTCACGGTCGTGCTCGGCGCGGTGATGCGGCTCGCGGGCTTCTCGGTGTTCAAGCTGATCCGCTACCTGCGCGAGGAACTGTCGATCGTGCTCGGCACGGCGTCGTCGGACGCGGTGCTGCCGCAGGTGATGAGCAAGCTCGAATACATGGGGATCAAGGATTCGACGGTCGGCCTCGTGATCCCGACCGGCTATTCGTTCAACCTCGACGGCTTCTCGATCTACCTGACGCTCGCCGTGCTGTTCATCGCGCAGGCCACCAACACGCCGCTGTCCACGCACGACCTGATCGTCGTGCTGCTCGTGTCGCTCGTCACGTCGAAGGGCGCGCACGGGATTCCCGGCTCGGCGATCGTGATTCTCGCGGCGACGCTGTCGGCGATCCCCGCGATTCCTGTGCTCGGCCTCGTGCTGATCCTGCCGGTCGACTGGTTCGTCGGCATCGCCCGCGCGCTGACCAACCTGATCGGCAACTGCGTCGCGACGGTGGTGGTCGCGGTGTGGGAGAACGACATCGACCGTGCCCGCGCGAAACGCGTGCTGAACCGCGAGTTGCGCTACGTGGCCGACGCGCCGGGCGGCGCCGCCCCGGTCGCGGGCGATCAGGCCCACGCGCTCTGAACCCGACACGCGCGCGGCGCGGCTTCCCCGGCCGCCTCGCGCGATCGAATTTCCTGCGCCTGGCGCGATGACGCGCCGGCCTTTTCAAAATAATGGAGACGATATGGCAGCCCCCATCCTCGATCCGAACGCGCCGGCTTTCACGCGGCGCTACATGAACCTCGCCGATCCGCGCCTGGGCGCGCAGGCGCTCTTCGCGAGCGACGAATTCTTCGCGCCGAAGGAGCGCATGCTCAATCCCGAGCCGGCCGTGTTCATTCCCGGCAAGTACGACGACCACGGCAAGTGGATGGACGGCTGGGAAACGCGCCGCAAGCGTACGACCGGCCACGACTTCTGCATGGTGCGTCTGGCGCGGCCGGGCGTGATTGTCGGCGTCGATCTCGATACGAGCCACTTCACCGGCAACTTCCCGCCGGCCGCGTCGATCGAGGCCTGCGCGGTGGACGGCGACACGCCGCCGGACGACGCGGAATGGCGCACGATCGTTCCCGCGACGACGCTGCAGGGCAATTCGCATCACTACGTGAGCGTCGACGACGCGCGGCCGGTCACGCACCTGCGCGTGAACCTGTACCCGGACGGCGGGCTCGCGCGGCTGCGCGTGTACGGCCAGCCGCAGCGCGACTGGCGCCACGTGCCGGCCGGCGAGCTCGTCGATCTCGCGGCGATCGAGAACGGCGGTTATCTGGTGGCCGCGAACAACCAGCACTTCGGCCCGGCGTCGCAGATGCTGATGCCGGGGCGCGGCGTGAACATGGGCGACGGCTGGGAAACGCGGCGGCGCCGCGAGCCCGGCAACGACTGGGCGATCGTCGCGCTCGCGCGGCCGGGCATCATCCGGCGCGTCGAGGTCGACACGGCGTTCTTCAAGGGTAATTTCCCCGACCGCTGCTCGCTGCAGGCCGCGCACGTCACGGGCGGCACCGACGATTCGCTCGTCACGCAGGCGATGTTCTGGGCCGAACTGCTCGGCGAGCAGAAGCTGCAGATGGACCACGTCCACACGTTCGACGCGCTCGCGGCGCTCGGCCCCGTCACGCACGTGCGCTTCAACATCTTCCCGGACGGCGGCGTGTCGCGCCTGCGTCTGTGGGGCGAGCCGGCTTGAAGGAGGGCAGCGGCATGAGCGGAACTCCGATCCTGCGCGTCGAGCGCCTGACCCGCGAAGCGTTCGCGCCGTTCGGCGACGTGATCGCGCTCGAAGGCGCGCGGCATTTCCCGATCAACGGCGGCACGACCGAGCGCTTTCACGATCTCGCGACGATCGACGTCTGCGCGGACGGCGGCCGGCCGCTCGTCAGCGTGTTTCGCGCGCAGCCGCGCGCGTTGCCGGTCGCGGTCACGCTGATGGAGCGTCATCCGCACGGCAGCCAGGCGTTCATTCCGCTGGCCGCCGTGTCGCGCTACGCGATCGTCGTCGCGCCGGCCGGCGAATTCCGGCCCGACGCGATGCGCGCGTTCCTGGCCGAGGGCTGGCAGGGCGTCAATTATGCGAAGGGCGTCTGGCACCATCCGCTGCTCGCGCTCGACGCGGTCAGCGATTTCGTGATCGTCGATCGCGGCGGCCCGCAGCCGAACTGCGACGAGATCCCGCTGGAACGCGCGTGGGCGCTCGATTTCGAGCCGGCCTGCGCGGGCGCCGAAGGGCTTTCGTAAGCATGCCGGGCGCGCGGCAGGCGCGCCGAAAAAGCAGACGGCCCGGGCGGCGAGATGCCGGCCGGGCCGTGCCGCGTGTACGGGTGGCGCGCTTCAGTGCTTGCGGTGCGGGCAGTTCTCGGTCGTGCACGAACCGTACATCGCGAGCGAATGCTCCTGGAGCCGGAAGCCGCGCTCCTTCGCGATCGCCTGCTGGCGGCTCTCGATCTCGGCGTCGAAGAATTCCTCGACGCGGCCGCAATCGAGGCACACGAGGTGGTCGTGGTGCGAACCTTCGTTCAGCTCGAACACCGCCTTGCCGGATTCGAAGTTGCTGCGCGACAGCAGGCCGGCCTGCTCGAACTGCGTCAGCACGCGGTAGACGGTGGCGAGCCCGATGTCGAGCTGCTCGTTGAGCAGGTTGCGGTAGACGTCTTCGGCCGTCAGGTGGCGCACGGGGCTCTGCTGGAAGATCTCGAGAATCTTGAGGCGCGGTAGGGTGGCCTTTAGCCCGATATTCTTGAGATCCGTCGGATTGGTCATGGCTAGGCATCCCTAGAGTACAATGCAGGGCTTCAATGTTACCGGCTTTTCGCCGTTCCAGATATACGCGCGGCCTGCACGCGGGCCAGCACGGTGAAGGAAATGATCCCAGAATCGCTTTCGCACTTTCAGAGGAGTCGCATGCGGAGTGCCATCATCGCTGCCGCCGCCGTTGTCGCGCTGGCGGGTTGTTCGTCGTACGACAGCGTGACGCAGCGCATTGCGCAGAGCATCACGCCGTATCGGATCACCGTCGTGCAGGGCAACTTCGTGTCGCAGGAGAAAGCCGCACAGTTGCAGGCCGGCATGACGCGCGAGCAGGTCCGCGCGCTGCTCGGCACGCCGCTGCTGGCGGACATGTTCCACGCGGATCGCTGGGATTACCTCTTCTACTTCAAGCGCGGCTCGACGTCGATCGTCCAGCAGCGTGACCTCGTGGTCAACTTCTCCGGCGATCGCGTCGCGAGCTGGACCGGCGCCGACAACCTGCCGTCCGAACTCGACCTGCTGGCCGACATCGACGGCGATCGCGGCGGCAAGAAGGCGAAGGCCGCTGCCGCGGCGAAGAAGGCTTCCGAAGCCGCTGCGGCCGCGAGCGCCGCAAGCGCCGCGCAGGCTGCCGCTGCCGCGAGCCCGGCCACGGTGCCGGCGTCCGGCGCGGTGGTCGACCAGGATGCGAACGCCCAGGCGGCGCGCGCGGCGAACCGCGCGACCAACCAGGTGTCGGGGCAGGGTTCGGGTTCGCGCCGGTTCACGCCGGCCGCGCAGGCCTCGGGCGGCGCGCCGGTGCCGGGCGGGCAGCCGCCGGGCGCCGCGCCGGCGATCCAGCCGCAGTTCCAGTTCCATCGTCCGCCGCAGCCGAACGTGTCGAACGAAGCGTCGCCGCCGGTCGGCCCGCAAGGCTCGGACAACCTGCAGAACCAGCCGCTCACCGCACCGGCGCAGTAAGCGGCCGGCGTGCGGAAACGGGGCGGCATGCGCCGCCCGCCTTTAGACTTGTCGTGTAGAAAGCCATGAAGATTGCGATTGCCGGCGCATCGGGCCGAATGGGCCGGATGCTGATCGAAGCCGTTCTCAACGATGCCGACGCGCAGCTCGTCGGCGCGCTCGACCGCGCCGGTTCGCCGTTCCTCGGGCAGGACGCCGGCGCGTTCCTCGGCAAGGACACCGGGATCAAGCTGACCGACGACCTCGACGCCGTGTTCGCGCAAGCCGAGTACCTGATCGATTTCACGCGTCCGGAAGGCACGATGGCCCATATCGAGGCCGCGCTGCGCCACGACGTGAAGCTCGTGATCGGCACGACCGGCTTCACCGCCGAGCAGAAGGCCGACCTGCAGGCCGCGGCGGCCAGGATCGGCATCGTGTTCGCGGCGAACATGAGCGTCGGCGTGAACGTCACGCTGAAGCTGCTCGAATTCGCGGCGCAGCATTTCTCGCACGGCTACGACATCGAGATCATCGAAGCGCATCACCGCCACAAGGTCGATGCGCCGTCGGGCACCGCGCTGATGATGGGCGAAGCCGTCGCCGGCGCGCTCGGCCGCTCGCTCGACGACTGCGCGGTGTACGGCCGCCACGGCGTGACGGGCGAGCGCGACCCGTCGTCGATCGGCTTTGCCGCGGTGCGCGGCGGCGACATCGTCGGCGACCACACCGTGCTGTTCGCCGGGATCGGCGAGCGCATCGAGATCACGCACAAGTCGTCGAGCCGCGTGTCGTACGCGCAGGGCGCGTTGCGGGCGGTCCGCTTCCTGTCGGCGCGCGGCGCCGGCCTGTTCGACATGCAGGACGTGCTCGGCCTGCGCTGACCCCGCGAGGAAACTCCGATGGCGATTCCCACCGGCGTTGTCCACTACCTCGAAAGCGGCGATGCGATCACGCACGCCGTCTCCTATGTGCTGCTGGCGATGTCCGTCGCCAGTTGGTGCTTCCTCTTCATGAAAGCCTGGCTGCTGGTCCGCGCGAAGCGGCAGGGGCCGCGCGCGCTCGCCGCGTTCTGGCGCGCGCCGTCGCTCGACGCGGGCATCGCCGCGCTGGCCGGCGCCGATCGCGAGCGCGTGTTCGTGCCGCTCGCCGAAGCCGCGCGCGATGCGGCCGACGATCACGACCCCACCGCGCTGGCCGCGCGCGTCGAGCGTAGCGAACGCGTGCTGCGCGCGTTGCGTCACGCGATGCTGCGCTCGCAGCGGCGCCTCGAATTCGGCCAGGTGCTGCTTGCGTCGATCGGCAGCACCGCGCCGTTCGTCGGGCTGCTCGGCACCGTATGGGGCATCTATCACGCACTCGGCAGCATCGCCGCGAGCGGGCAGGCGCAGATCGAGAACGTCGCGGGGCCGGTCGGCGAGGCGCTGATCATGACCGCGTTCGGGCTGGTCGTCGCGATTCCCGCGGTGCTCGCGTACAACATCCTCGGCCGGCTCGTCCGGCAGCTCGCCGAGGAACTCGACGGCTTCGCACGCGATCTGCACGTCTTCGTGTGCGCGCAGGGCGCCTGACGCGCCGGCTCCGGAGGAACGATCATGGCATTCGGCGGGCTCGAGCACCACAAGACGTCCGCGCCGATGGCGGAGATCAAC
>NZ_BCPP01000165.1:0-9414 GCF_016586125.1 Burkholderia sp. E168m23 | reverse complement strand
ATCGTACGCATTAGTGATCTGGGTTCAAATCCCGGTGCTGCCCCTTTTCTGAAAAGCGCGTGGCGACGGCCACGCGCAGCGTGGTAATACGTAACATTTCCGCAGCGTAGCTCAAAGGATAGAGCGCCGACGCTAGAACCACTCGCGGAGAGTGGGTGTACGACGGTTGGGTGGTGCCTCCATCGTACCGCGTCGGAGATCCGGGTTCAATTCCCGGCGCTGCTCCCTGCTTTCACTGCGGTGCAGATTGCAGAGGATCCGCAACCGTCTATCCGTGACACGTGAACCCGATTGGTTGTCGTTTAGCTGAGGGTGGTAGCGCCAGCGTGGCAATACATTTTCCCGTCGCTAGCGCGACCGCGAACGCATCGATCACAATGCGGTGAAGTTTGCGCAGATCCAGGTCTGTGCGTTCCGCAAGGCCAGTTGCTCCGCCTTCTTCGAGTTGTATGTGCTTCCCTGTGGAGCGTTGCAAGTGGTCGATCTTCGCAAGGATGATCTGCATTCGCTGTTCCGGATCCGGTGTCGGAATATCGAACACCTCGACACGACTTAGAAGGGGGAGCGGCACCCGGTCAAGATCATTCGCCGTGAGCACAATGATTATTCGGCTTGCATCAAATTCCATGCGAAAGAACGCGTCGTAGAACGCTCCAGCTGTATCTGCCTCGAGGAGGTCTAGCAGTACAGGAACGACAGGGTAGTTGCTACTGCTTCCGATCTTGTCTACTTCGTCGAGTATCAGTACCGGAGCTGCCGAATCCCCTTTGGCAAGGACTTCGAATATCGCCCCGGGTCGCGCTTGGCGCCATCCACTGTCCCCGCCCACGAGTTGGAAGCTTGCCTGAGCGCTTCCGGCGGACCACTTTCGCATTGGCACCGCGAGCGCCTCCGCGAGCTTGGACGCGAAATGCGTTTTACCAACGCCGGGTTCGCCCATGAGCAGAATGGGGCGAACGCGAAACTCTCTGCTGCGCACGGCACTTGCGAGCACGAGATCGACCATTAGTTTTCCAATGGGCTCGCTCAGGTTGGCGAAGCTCCCGCGCGCAACGTCAAGTCTCTTCAGTGCCTTTTGAATATCGGGAAGCTTTCGACAGCCATCGTTGCTGCCGGCCTTCTCAAGCAGCGGTCGTGCGCACTGCTGTTGACTCGCGTCGGCGCCGTCCAGAGCAGCGTTTGCTTGCTCAAGTGCATCTGGCGAGAATATTTGGACACGCCGAGCCCTAGGCCGACGTGAAGGCTTGTTTGCTATCGGCTTTGCCGTGAGTTTCGATTCGGAGTGTACCGGCGATTGCGTTGGCTCAGAGGCCATTCGCTGAATCTCTCGGATCGCAGCAAGCTCATCGTGCGTGCTCTGTGGAACGAGTAGTCGCCGCGAATCGCGACACTGGATCGTTGACAGATCACCAAGTGGGGCAAATCCCGCAGGACATTCGGCATGTTGTTTCGATACCGACATGACGGATTCTCCAAATGCGATGTAGCGGCCTGGTAGCCACGACATCCAAACCGCCTTCGTCGCGGTTTGGTCCGATGCTGAGAACTCAGCAGTCAGTTCGCATCGAATTTCGCACGGGGCGTGCGAATGCAAGGCTGCCGATCCCGACCGAACGGATCAGTTCATGCCAGTAACGAATACTGATGGCAGCCATGGAGAAGGTCACGTGGTGTTGACGAGTTACTTCCGTGTTATCCAACGATACTGCACCTAGGCCAAAGATGGCTAGGCCGATTTGCAGAAAATTGCCTTTCGCGAAGCACTGGCCATGCCGTGTAAACCCGAAAAGTAAGGGCTACGGGTAATCATGCGGCTGTCGGGTTATGACTAACCCGACGTGGAAATTTGACAACACTCCACTTGGCGATGCCGCATGACAGTCGTACCCCAAATACAGTGCTATTGAAGGAACAGGCTCGGCGTGGAGGTGCATGCGACATCGGGTTCGATGCGCCGGTAGTTACGGTTCTCGATGAAAAGTGTAGGTAAATATATCTGTTCCACATTTATAAAGGTGAGTGGATTCCGGTGGATAAAAAAACAGATATTTTTTGAATTGTAGTATTTATTTTGGTGTTTGACGTCGAATAGTCGCTGAGATAACGTATTCGAAATTGTCAAAAGCGAGTTCATTTATGCTCGTTGCACGAACGCAGATATCGTTCGCTGACTACCTCACTGCAATCCGCCGTCGCAGCGGGCAGCGGCAGAAGACTGTCGCTCATCGAAGTGGCATGGACCCCTCGTACCTCGCGTCCCTTGAGACTGGCCGCCGGAATCCTCCGTCGTCGGAGGTGATAAACCGTCTGCTGGATGCTATCGATGCGACAGAGGAGGAGCGGCGGCAATTGCATCGGTTGGCGTTTGCTCATGGCCTCCAATCCTATGTGGACCATCGAGCACCACCGGATTGGCCGCAAGAGGGAAGCGAAATTCTGGCAGCAGTCCCCATGCTGTCTGCAACCCAACTCAGATGTCTTTCGTCGATATTGAAGGCGGTCGCAGATAGCGACGCCCCGGTTACCACGGAGGAGCCCATGTAAACGAGAAACGGCGAGAAAGACCCTTTCGAGTCCCCCCGCCGTGTGTACCCAGCAATGCCGCACTGAGCACGTGAGAGTTTTCAGTATGTGGCCTCGCTGGTACGCACGTCAAGGGCTCTTTTTGCTCAAAAATACGGGAGCGAAGGAAATGGAACTCCGTGCTCCCATAAATGGAGCAGAGATATGCCATTTGCAGCCAGGCGCAGGCCAGCATCGCGCGACCACGATAGTGCCGAGTGGGGCGATCTCAATTCTTTGCCCGCTGACAAGAAGAACAAACAACCGGCGCGGTCGATCATTTCCGTGGTGCCACATCGAATCGTTGGAGGGTTCGACCTACCAGATCGGGCGCCATATGCGCTCGAGTGGGAGTCATATCTGGAACGAGTTTGTTACGCAACTTTGGCGATGTCGCAGGACGTCGAGTGGATGGCATCCCAACCGGATGAGTTGCAGTATGTACTGGATGGGGTGCCGCGCCGGTACTACCCGGATCTATTTGTTCGTTGCGGCAGCGGCGAATACTACGTCGAGGTGAAGCCCCTGGCTATCCTCGTCCGAGACGACAACTTGTGCAGATACACAGAAATTGCGCGAAAGCTGCGAATCAAAGGGAAAAACTTAGTTTTCCTTACAGATGAGCAGATTCTTTCCAAGAAAGAGCGAGTTGAGAACGTCATGCTGATGCGTCGGTACATCAGCGGTGTACTCGACGAGCAGCGCAGCAGTACCGTTGTCCAACGCCTCTCGGACGGTGCTCTATCTATCAGCGAACTGACTGAGTGTTGCGAGGTGAGTATCCGAGAGATCTACACGATGGTCGCGAGGCGATATCTGACTATCGATTGGGACCAAACAGTCACACTCCGATCCAGCGTGACGACACCCACATCCGACAACAAGGGGCTTGCGTTTGAGACGCTTATCAATTCGGGTCGGTTTTATCCTCTTCTGGCACAACTCGCTATGGGTCATCGACCGCAGGATCAACGAATGTTGGAGCTTGCGAAGATTGATGGACAACGAGGCCGTACTTCTGAAGGACCATCAATTGTTGGAGGTTTTCCGAGCGAAAAGAGCAAAAGTCGTATCTACGAACCCGACGATGTACTTCGAAACTCTAGCTCCCGACGAACTGCTCGAAATCGAACACGCTCTTCGAGCAATCTGCAGCGAAAAAGGAGAGCGTAATGAGAAATTTCATCATAGCGAAAGGACTGGTTATAAAGTGGAAAGGGGCGGTATATGAATACATCTCACGTGCGACAGGCACTTTCTACTTTCGAGACGTTCTAACGCAGGCCGTTATTCAGGTTGCCGAGGTTGAATTCTGGGGTGAATTTAGATCGAGAAAACTCTGCATAGTAGAGGCGACGTCGACGCCCACACATTTACTCTACGAGGAAAGAGGTTCGGATGGAGGTGAAAATAATGATAAAAATATCACTCAGTTGGCTGAAAGGTGGCAAGAAGATGCTGATAGAAAGGCATTTTACATGGGCGAACTGAATCGCCGTGGCATAACGTGTGGGCAGCGTACGCAAATGCGTGCGGTGCTCCGTGAAATCGCCAAAAAATTGGGAGACTTGGAAAAGCCGCCCGCTGCTTCGACGGTAGGAAAATGGATGAGTAAGTTCGAGGGCTCCGGTCGGGACATTGCGTCCGTTGTGTCAGGCTTCGCTACGAAATCTCGCCGGAAGTCGACGGGGCCTGACCATGAAGATATTATCCAAACATCAATCGACGATCATTACTTATTGCCGACGAGGCCGTCAAGGACGAGCTCGTACCGGTGGTACCGGTGGAGCCTCGAGGCAGAGAATCGCGAGCGACTATCGGACTCACTCGATCCTCTTGTACCCATCTCATACCGAACATACGTGCGCCGCATCGACGAGCGCCCAAAGTATGAAGTAGATGTGGCCCGATTCGGAGCTCAGGTTGCAAAGCGGCGCTACACCATGATCGAAGGGCATCTGCCAGCGAGTCACCCGTTGGATTACGCCGAGTCCGACCATACGCCGCTCAACCTGTTTGTTATCGATGACGAGTCATATCTACCACTAGGTAAACCGTGGCTATCAACTCTCAGGCTACTTTGAGTGGCGAGGGTAGAACAATTCTCGATCCATTAGCACCATCCAGGGCTCGATCCGATTCGACGACCGAAGTTGTTAGTTCAATTTCCGATATTCGGCGGCCGCGTTGGGATGTTAGCACCAAGACCACACATCCGGTGTTCATGGCGCGGTTACAAGCGCTGTGGGATGAGCTTGGAATTCGTGCCGTGCTGCGTCTTCCGTATGCGGCGATGACCAAAGGGGAGATGATGGCCGAATGCCGGGCATCTACAGTGCTAGCTGATGTTGCCTCGGAAGCCACGAGTTGTGGTCGTTTCGTCCGGAACGGCTATAAACATTGCGGCCGCTGTGTTCCATGTTTGGTTCGCCGTGCATCATTTATTCGAGCCAACCTCCGAGACGACACGACTTACGTGTATCCCTCACTTCGAGGAGCGCAACTCGAAAACGAGCCCAACGACATCGGTGCAGTCGCAGTTGCGGTTTTGAAGGTCGAGCAGAGTGGCGTCCGCCTCTTCACTGCTGGCCAGCTGTCCTTCGCAGAGCCAAGCCTCCGAAGAGAGTTCGAAGGCGTCGTGCAACGTGGCTTAGCGGAACTGGGCGTGCTTTTGCGGCAGGAACAAATCCTGTGATTGACTTCCATTCACACCTTGACCTGTATCCCGATGGCCTCAAGCTTGCGCAGGAGGTGAACAGAAGGAACGAGTTTACCCTCGTGGTCACCACTAGTCCGCGCGCCTACCGGGCAACGTCGAATGTGTTTCTCGGTTTGAAGAACATCAAGGTGGGAATCGGCCTGCATCCGGAAGTGGCTGCCGCCAAACAAGGAGAGCTGGGCGACCTTATTGAGGGAATCTCGCGAGCACGTTTTGTTGGCGAGATTGGGATGGATGGTTCCCCCAGATTTCGAGGCTCACTTTCTGTGCAGGAGAGAGTCTTCCGAGCGGCCCTCGCTGAATGCGGACGGTACCAAGGAAAGGCGATGAGCATCCACTCGCGCGGTGCTGCACGCCGAGTCGTGGAACTGCTGGCTACGACGAAGCATGCCGGCGTACCCGTGCTTCATTGGTTCTCGGGCGGGTTCGCTGAACTTGAGACTGCTGTTCGCATTGGTTGTTGGTTCAGCGTTGGCCCTACGATGCTCGAGGGTGAGAAGGGGCGGGCGCTGGTGGCGCGAATGCCTCTACACCGAGTGCTACCTGAAACGGATGGTCCGTTTACGAGCGTGGGCGGGATACAACTGCAGCCGTGGGATGCATGGTCCGTGCGAGCCCCTCTGGCGGCAATATGGGGCATGCAGGAAGATGAGGTAGGGGAGCAGATGAAGCAGAACCTTCAGCACTTGCTGCGGCTATCAGGTTGAACAGGACTTCGGTCAACCAGGCGTACGTCCGTGCGCCGCGCACGCAATCCCTTTGCGCACTGCCTCAAACCATCCAATACGGGAGTCACAGATGACAGTTGCCTTCAACTACAAGCGCACGGCAAAGCGCTTCGGGGACGCGCGTGACCTTGCGACGTTCATGAATCTGGTCGACCGCTGGACCCGAGGGATTCCGACCCTCGGCTACCGCATGTCGCTGTTTCGCGGTCAGGAAGACGAGTCATGGTTGCTCAAGCCCGGTATTGCTCGCCCCCAGTACGCCAACCGCGTCAGGCCCGGTACCGAAAAGAGCATGCTGCGCGAATTCAAGCAGCGCGGCATCCCGCACCTGGAGTCGACGGTAGAACTCGCCGATGCCGACTGGCTGGCGATCGCGCAGCACCATGCGATGCCGACCCGGCTGCTCGACTGGACTGGCAGTGCGCTTGCTGCGTTGTGGTTTGCAATCAAGCGGCCAGCTATCAAGGGTGACGACGGCTCGCCCAAGGCGGCCGCCGTCTGGCTGCTAGCGGCGACCGACGCGGACATGATCGATCTAGACGAGCGCTCGAACCCGCTAGAGATCACTGAAACGAAGCTCTTGAAGCCGCGGCATGTATCACGGCGGATTGCAGCTCAGGACGGTTGGTTCAGTGTGCATCGAGGGGTCGAGGACGGTCTGGGGATGAAGTATGTCTCTCTCGACACCAACGTGCATTTCAAAATGCGACTGAGCTACATCCGGATCCCGCCGGACGCGTTCGGTCCCATGCGCGCGCAGTTGCAGACGGCCGGCATCAACCGCGGTGTGCTGTTCCCCGACCTCGACGGGGTGGCAGGCCGGATCGCGGACGCGATCCTATATCCCGACGATCAACCGACGCCAGGCGCCGGGAATCTTTGAGGCACGCGATCGGCCCCGCGTCCTACCAAGTGGGTGATTTGTCAGATTCACCGTTCTCGGGGCCACTGCCGTCTACCCTCGCGCCCGGGGGCCAAGCGGGCGAGGGCGCCGCCTAGACGCCCCCCGTCCGCCGCTCCCCTGCGCATTGCCGCCAGCCTTTTCCCGTATCGAACCCGACATCGGCTCAAGGACCCCCAGGAGTGCAACTTGAGCACCCACGACTGCAATTTGATCGATCAACGCCGCCAGGACCCTGGCATGGCAGTTGTGATTCTTCAAAGCACGACGGCGACATTCATCTGAACGCGGTGGCGACGGACAGGGCTGCGAGCCTATTGCAGTTGCACCTGAACACCACTCGACCTTCGTGGCTCGCTTCCGGTGACAACATTGGTGCGCTACGCGCGACTTCATGAATTCACGAGCATTTCGCATTTCCGGGCTGACAATGACTGGCGAAGTGATACTTTTACTTGTCAAACGGCGATAACTATATTTTCGTTTACGCCAATGTGATCGGATGGATGTCAAGCACCACGAATTCTGGTGTTCCCTGCAAGATCGCGGCAAAATTATTATGATCCTGCATTTTTTTGGGACGAAGACTTGATGCGACAGGTCGGCTTGATTCTTGAAGACGGGTTCCAACTGATGGGGCTGGCTGCGCTGGCGGCCTTTGAGCTCGCCAATGCTGAGCTTGGCGACGATGGCTACCTGCTGACTTTACTGTCCGAACATGGCGGCACGGTCCACTCCTCGATGAACGCAGGCATTGAAACCGTGCCGGTGGACATCGTGCCCGATACGCTTATGGTGGCTGGCGAACTGGTTCCCAAGAGCGTTTCGGCCGGACTGTGCGCCTATGTTGCCCGCGCCGGTAGCGAAGCCAGACGGGTGGCAGGGGTTTGCACAGGTGCCTTTGTGCTGGCACAGGCGGGTCTTTTGGATGGGCGCACGGCAACGACCCATTGGGCGCATGCGCGCGATCTGCAGTTGCGCTTTCCGAAGGTGCGGGTGGATGACGACCGTATCTTCATCCGTGACGGCAATATCTGGACCTCGGCGGGCATGTCCTCGGCGATCGACCTGACGTTGGCATTGCTTGAAGATGATCACGGCTCAGCTCTGTCCCGGTCCATCGCCCGCAAACTGGTCGTCTATCATCGCCGCCCGGGCGGGCAGTCTCAGTTCTCGGCGATGTTGGAGCTGGAACCGCGCTCCGACCGAATTAAGCGCGCCCTGACCTATGCGCGCGAAAACCTGCGCAATCCGCTGTCGATCGAGGAACTGGCCGAAGCAGCCAGCCTGTCGCCGCGCCAGTTCAGTCGCGTGTTTCGCGAAGAGACGGGGCAGTCTCCAGCCAAAGCGGTCGAGCGGCTGCGCCTGGAGGCCGCGCGTGTGATGCTGGAGGATGGGCGCCATCCGCTAGACATCGTTGCACGCGACACCGGTTTTGTTGACCGCGACCGGATGCGGCGCGCCTTCCTGCGCAACTATGGGCAAGCGCCCACAAGCCTGAAGCGCGACCCGAAGCCAATGGAAGACGGCACAGTCACATGACCTGATTAGACGCCTTTACGTCATTCAAGCTTCCCTGTCTCGAGATAACCTGCCGGCATCACAACGGGATGGGGGAATGACATGGGCGACACCTCGCGCATCGGCTGGCTGAACACTCGCCGTGGCAAACTCGCCACCATGCAGGACGGACCGGACGGTGGCGTACCTCTGGTTTTGCTTCAGCGTTTCCGTGGCACCATGGACGACTGGGATCCGGCGTTCATCAAGGTCTTGTCGGCCGACAGGCGGGTGATTCGGTTCGACAGTGCCGGCATCGGTCGATCCGAAGGTCGAGTGCCGGAAACGATTGCCGAAATGGCGGTAGTCGTTGCCGAGGTCGTCGAGGAACTGGGGCTAGGGCAGGTCGACGTCCTCGGTTGGTCTCTCGGCGGCGTTGTCGCTCAACAGCTTGCGCTGGACGCTCCACATCTCATCCGTCGCCTGATTGTCGCGGGGTCCAGTCCGGGCGGCATCACGGACGGCCCTCAGCCTCACCCCCGTGTGCCGCAAGTCATGTCACACAGCGTAAACGACGCCGCCGATTTCCTGTTCCTGTTCTACCCCGAATCCGAAACAAGTGTCGCTGCGGGCAAAGCTTCGCTGAATCGCATTGCCGAGCAGTCGCATGTGGGGCCAGCGGTCACGGCCGAGGCTTTCATGGCGCAGATCAAGGCCATTTCGACTTGGCCGGGCGTCTTGCACCGCGCAAAAGAATTGCGCATGCCGGTCCTGGTCGCCAACGGCGCGCATGACGTCATGTTGCCGGCCTATCGGTCCTATGTCCTGTCGCAGCAAGCGCCGGATGCCAAGCTGATTCTCTACCCTGACGCGGGCCATGCTTTCCTGTTCCAGGAAATCGACGACTTCGCGGCGCAGATCGATCTGTTTCTGGAGTAATGGTCCTTCGGCCGCTGCCTGGGGAGAGCGCAGGATTCTCATGGGAACCAGCTGACGACCGGGTA
>NZ_BCPP01000164.1:0-9429 GCF_016586125.1 Burkholderia sp. E168m23 | reverse complement strand
ATCACCCGGCACGCGCACTGACGCTACGCTGGCCCGACGGCGCGACGCAACGTATCGGCTATGCGCAGTTGCGCAGCGATTGTCCGTGTGCGGAATGCCGGAGAATCCGCTTCGATGGCGGCCGTATCGACGCCCGCGCCGGCCTGACGCTCGACGGCGTCGAGGCGCTCGGCTACGGCGTGCGCCTTCTGTTCGGCGACGGCCATGCACGCGGCATTTATCCGTGGCCGTACCTGGCGGGGATCGCATAGCGGCGATGGCGCGGCTTCCGCGCTCGCGCGGGTCACATGGCAGAGGCGCGTAAACGCTGCGATACTGACGCCCACGATCGTCGCCACCTACCGTGGGAGCCGCACCATGCAAACCGCAGTCGGATTCATCGGCCTTGGCGTGATGGGCACGCCGATGGCGCTCAATCTCGCGCGGGCCGGCACGCCGCTCGTCGCGTGGAGCCGTTCGCACGGCAGCGACGATGCGCTGCGCGACGCCGGCGCACGCGTGGCCGAAAACGTCGACGACGTCTTCGCGTCCTGCCGCACCGTGATCCTGATGCTCGCGAACGACGCGGCAATCGACGCCGCCCTTGCGCGCGGCTCACCCGGTTTTGCCGCCCGGGTCGGCGGACACACGATCGTCAACATGGGCACGAATGCGCCCGAATACTCTCGCGCACTCGCCGACGAAATCGCCGCCGCATCGGGCCGCTACGTCGAGGCGCCCGTGTCGGGCTCGCGCAAGCCGGCCGAAGCCGGTCAACTCGTCGTGATGCTGGCCGGCGCGCCGGAGGACGTCGACGCCGTACGCGCGCTGGTGAAGCCGCTGTGCCGCGACAGCTTCGTATGCGGCGACGTGCCGTCGGCGCTGACGATGAAGCTCGCCGTCAACCTGTTCCTGATCACGATGGTCACCGGTCTCACCGAAGCCACGCACTTCGCGCAACGCCACGGTATCGACCTTGCACGCTTCGCCGACGTGCTGAATGCCGGCCCGATGGCCAGCGACGTGTCGCGCGTGAAGCTCGGCAAGCTCGTCGCGGAAGATTTCTCGGTGCAGGCCGCGATCACCGACGTGCTGAAGAATGCGCGCCTCGTCGCCGAATCGGCACGCAGCATCGGCATCGCGTCGCCGCTGCTCGACATCTGCCATGCACTGTACGGTGAAACCGAGCGAGCCGGACATGGGGCGGCCGACATGGTCGCCGTGATTCGTGCGATCGAACAGCGTACCGGAGACGCGCGATGAGCCGCGTGCACGTAGTACCCGCGTTCGTTCGAACCGACAGGTAGGCGCGACCATGTCCGCAACCGGCACGTCCGCAACCGGCAACGCTACCCCCTTGCGCCCCATTCCCGCCGTGATCGGCATCGTGCTGCGCGAACGCGACGTGCTGCTCGTGCGCCGCGCGAATCCACCCGATGCAGGCTGCTGGGGCTTCCCCGGCGGCAAGATCGAGCCGGGCGAGCCGCTCGCGGATGCGGTCGTGCGCGAAATCGCGGAAGAAGCGACGGTCGACGTGGAAGCGCTCGACGCCTTTACCGCGCTGGACGCGTTCGATTACGATGCGCACGGCGTCGTGCGCCAGCATTTCGTCATGGTCGCCGTGCTGTGCAGATGGCTGCGCGGCACACCGGCCGCCGGCGACGATGCGCTCGACGCGCGCTGGTTCGGCATCGACGAACTCGACCGCGACGATTTGCCGATGAGCGCCGGCGTGCGCGACATCGCGCGGCGAGCGATCGAGCGGGCGGCGGTGCCAGGCAACGCGCGACCGCCATCCGGCTGACACACCGCTGTCGCTTGCGCATCACCGCGACGCGTTCGCTCCGTCACGACGCCCGCTACCCGCCGAGCGCCAGATCACCACCCGTCAAACCATGATCAGAATCCGACAATCCACCGAGGCCGACGGCACATACGTTCTGGACATCTGGCGCAACGCCGTCGATGCCACGCATCACTTCCTGAGCGACAACGACCGTCGCGCGATCGAATCCGAAGTCGTCGCATTTCTGCCGGGCGCGCCGCTCGATCTAGCCGTCGACGAAACCGATCGCCCGATCGGTTTCATGCTGCTCGACGGCGGCCACATGGAAGCGCTGTTCGTCGATCCCGCCCACCATGGTGCGGGGGTCGGGCGGCGGCTGGTCGAAGAAGCGCTCAAGCGCCATTCCAACTTGTCGACCGACGTCAACGAACAGAACGAGGCGGCTGCGGGATTTTATGAACGGCTCGGATTCGAGCGCTGCGGGAGATCGGCACTGGATGGACAAGGTCGGCCTTATCCGCTGATTCACCTTCGTTATCGCGGTGGCGATCGGGACTGAGCCGGCGTCCCGACGAGAACGGGACGCTGTACCGGCCCGGTCCGGATGCGCTGAAACGGCACCGCACTTGCGGCATCGCGATCACCCCGAGGCGCTGCCGGTCCTCAGCGGCCAGCGCCCCAATACGTCGTAGTGCGACTTGCCGAGCCAGCTATCGATCAGGACGAAGTCGAACACGGTCCAGGTAATCGGCTCGATCCGATACTCATCGGGCCTCTGTGCGCCATACAGCAGCGTCACGTGCGGGGTGAAACTCGAGGGGAAAACAGGCACGCCTACCCTTTTCAACGCGTCTCGCAACTGCCGCCGAAAATCGATCAAGTCTTCCAGACCGGCCTTCCCCGTCAGCACCAGCGGCTGACGACCGGACCGCCTGTTGAAGCTGATGATCTTGTCGAACCTCACCGAGAAAGACGGCACTTCCATGCGATCCGCGACCGCGCGGGCTCGTGCAAGCGTAGCGCCCGGCACGTAAGCGAAGTCGCCTAGCGAGCCCAGCGTGATGTGCAGACGCTCGGTGTCCACCGGGCTGTCCTTCTCCTGCTGCAAGCTTTTGGCGACACCGGCAATGCGCGCGGCCGTGGCCGTGTCTGGCATCACGGCGAAAAAGAAGCGGTGCACGGGAGCCGGCGGCGGCGCATCGAATCCGGGTAGCGTCAGTTGAGTCACGGCAGCATGTCCGACTGGCGTGGAGCGAAATTTCATTATCGTCAATCGGTAGCCGGCCCGCTCGCTGCTCACCGCTAGACGAATCCGCCGTTCACACGCCTGAAGATGCTACCCTCTCGGCCACACTCGACACCCTCTGATGACGCCCCCGAATTCAACCATGCAAACCGTCGCGGTACTGGACTTCGAAACAACCGGCCTGTCGCCGAATCTGGGCGACCGTGCAACCGAAATTGCCGTCATCCTGCTGCGCAACGGGCAGGTCGTCGACCGTTTCCAGAGTTTGATGAATGCCGGCCGACGCATCCCGTCCGATGTCGTTGCGCTCACCGGCATCACGAACGACATGATCGCGACGGCGCCGCCGGCGTCCGAAGTCATGAAGGAAGCGGCGGCGTTCGTCGGCAAGCATGCGGTCGTGGCCCACAACGCCGGTTTCGACAAACGCTTCTGGCAGTCGGAACTCGGGATGCTCGGCATGTCGGCCGACCATGCGTTTGCGTGCACGATGCTGGTGGCGAGACGAATCTACCCGGACGCGCGGAGTCACCGCCTGTCGAGCCTCGCCGAGATGCTGCGGCTGCCGCAAACGGGTCGTGCGCACCGCGCGATGGTCGATGCGGAGATGGCCGGCCATCTGTGGTGCCGGTTGCAGCAGGATATTTCGCGGACTTACGGGCTGGATCGCATCGATCACGCGCTGATGTCGCGTGTTCAGGCGACGACCAAGGCGAAGGTGCCGATGTACTTGCGTTCGCTCGTGCGCGCGCACGCGTGAGCAATTCACGCACTGTGTAAACGCAAAACGGCTTGGCAACATCCAAGCCGTTTCTTGTACCCCGGCAGCGTCAGGCACGCTGCTTCATCAGCCCGGCCAGCAGTGTCAGCGCTTCCGTCAGATCGTCGAACGACGGGCCGCCGAGGCAAAGTCGAATCCCGCTCGCCCGATCTTCCGGGTTCACCATCATGGATTCCGGAGGAGTCAACTTGATACGCATCGCCGCGGCAGCGGAGGCGAAACGAATGGCGGCGTCACGCTCCATCGGCAGCCACGCGTTGTAGGCGCCGGGATGCGAGACCAGTTCGCCCGCGCCGAGCAGCGCGATGGCCAGACTGGATCGACGCCGCGCCTCATGGTGCAGGTCCCGCTGGATCGATGAGATGACGTCGGCGGCCAGCCATTCCTCGATCACTGCGCAAGAGAGCGGCGACGGCGCCATCGGCAGGTCCCGCAGCGCGTCTTCCGCGGCATCGTCGAATCCGACCGGCAGTGCGAGCACGCCGATCTGCAAACCGGGGCCAAGCGATTTGGACAGCCCGTTCACATGAAAGGTGATCTCGGGCGCCAACGCCGCAAGCGGCGGCGAAGCCGATTCGGCCGGCGCATAGACGCCGTCCTCGATGATCCACGCGCCCGCCCGGCGGCAAATATCCACGATGGCCTGCCTGCGTTCCGTGCTCATTGTCGCGGTGGTCGGATTGTGTAGCGTCGGTGTGAGATAGACCGCCTGGTTGCCGGTCGATGCGGCGCCGTCGAGTGCGTCCGCCAGTGCCTCCGGCGCCATCCCTTGCGCGTCGGTCTCCATGCCGCGCATCCGATATCCGTTGCGCCGAGCCAGCGCGATCGCGCCCGGATAGGTGATCCGCTCGGTCAGAAGCAGCCCTTGCGAGCCGCACGCAAGATCGAAGGCCAATGACAGCGCCTGGCGGGCGCCGCTCGTGAGCACCAGATGCGACGGTTCCACCATCAGGCCCAGCGTTTCGAGCCAGCGGGCCAGCACACGTCGGTGCTCCATATGCCCGGCGGCCGGTGCATAGAGATTGAGATGGTCCGCATCGATCTTGCGTGCGATCCCCGTCAGTGTTCGCGCCAGCAAGCGCGCGTCGAGCATGGCTGGCGGCACATTGGACGAAAGGTCGATCTGGCGATCATGGTGCGCCTGGCGGATCGCCACAAAGGTTCCGCGCCCCTTGATGCTGCGCGTCAGGCCTCGCCGTTCAAGCGCGGCATAAGCCTTCGTCACCGTGCCAAGCCCGATCCCCAGTTTCAACGCGAGATCGCGATGAGCGGGCAGTCGGTCGCCTCCCGTCAGCCGCCCTTCGACGATGTCGTCGGCCAGGGCGAGCACCAACCGCTCGGCGGTATTCGCATCGATGTCGGCAAGCCGTGGTGACCAGGGGGATCGCAGGAGCATGTTTGCCGCCCAGATATTAGTGTCACGTGACACTATTTATGAAAACAACAAGCGTAACATGCGCGATGTGATCGGATGAAGTCATGCATTTCTGGAGGCGCCTGATCGCCATGACGGGCGCGTGGAGAGTCGAATGTTCAGCCATGTAACCGTTGGCGCGCGTGATCTTGGGCGGGCAGGCCGTTTCTATGACGCGGTGCTCGCTCCGCTCGGACTGAAGCGTCGCGTCGTCACGTCCGATGGCGGGCCGCCGGCCCTGTGCTGGGTAACCGGTCAAACGCCGCTGCCGCGCTTCTATGTCTACCTTCCTTACGATGGCAAGCCGGCGACCATCGGCAACGGCAGCATGGTCGCCTTTCTCGCCCCGTCGCAGGAAGCCGTGAACACGGCCTACGCGAAGGGTCTCGAGCACGGCGGGACGGACAACGGTGCGCCCGGGTTACGCCCCCGCTACGGTGACGGCTACTACGGCGCGTATCTGCGCGACCCTGACGGGAACAAGGTCCATATCGTTCATCGCGGGGATCTCCAGCCGTGACGCTGGAGACACTCGCCTCTCTGGAGAACCTCGAATGATCGCCAGTCAGATCGCACTCGTCTACGGCACCTATCTCGTCGCCACAGCCAGCCCCGGGCCGAGCAACATGGCGATCATGGCAACAGCGATGCGTGACGGCCGTCTGCCGGCCCTCGTGCTGGCCGCCGGCGTCATCACGGGCTCGCTCTTCTGGGCGATCCTGGCGGCGACCGGCGTTTCCGCCGTGCTGGCGGCCTATGCCGAGGCACTCGTCGTGATCAAGATGGTTGGCGGTGTCTATCTGCTCTACCTGGCGTTCCGCACGGGCAGGTCGGCGCTGAAACCGGGCCCCGGCTTCGCGAAGATGGAACCCGGACGCCCGACACCGCCCTATCGGCGACTCTACCGTCAGGGCATTCTCATGCATATCGGAAACCCGAAGGCGGTTCTGGCCTGGATGGCCATCATGTCCCTCGGGCTTCAGGAACACGCGTCCGGCGGCACCTTGCCGGCGATCATCGGCGGTTGCGCGCTCCTCGGCGTCATCGTGTTTGGCGGTTATGCGGTCCTCTTCTCGACCGCTCGGATGATCGCCGTGTATGCCCGCCTCCGGCGCTGGATTGAAGGCACGCTATCCGCGGTGTTCGCCGTTGCGGGAGTCAACCTGCTTGCCTGGCAACGTTGATATCCCGGCTCGCCGGCGCCGTCACGAACTGATCTGAATTGAAAGAGCGATGTCATGAGCTTTGCGATCCATATGGTCGACGTCTTCGGCGCCGAACCGCTTTCGGGCAATCCGCTGGCGGTCGTCATCGGTGCCGACGCCCTGGCAACGGATGACATGCAGCGGCTGACGCGGTGGTTCAACCTGTCCGAGACCGCGTTTCTGTTGCCGCCCACGCATCCCGAGGCGGACTACCGGGTCAGGATCTTCACGCTGGACAGGGAGATGCCTTTTGCCGGGCACCCGACGCTCGGCAGTTGCCATGCGTGGCTCTCGACTGGCCGCGTGCCGAAGCGCGCAGCGGAAATCGTCCAGGAATGCGGAGTCGGGCTGGTTCCGATCCGACGCGATCACGAGCGGCTTTCGTTCGCCGCCCCGCCGCTGATCCGCTCCGGCGCGCCGACCCACGATGAATTGGACCGGGCTCGGCGACTGCTGGGGATCGAATCCGGCGATATCCTGGATGCCGCCTGGATCGACAATGGCCCCGGATGGCTGGGCATCAGGCTGGTATCGGCGCAGACGGTGCTTGCGCTCGATCCGCTCCGCAGTTGGCCCGGCCGGATCGATGTCGGTGTGATTGGCCCTCATGCAACGGGCGGCGATGCCGCCTTCGAGGTTCGCACGTTCTTCAGCGACCATCTGGGCGCTATCGTCGAAGACCCGGTCACCGGCAGCCTCAATGCTTCAATGGCGCAGTGGTTGTTCGCGACGGGTGTAGTCGAGGACGACTATGTCGCCGCCCAGGGGACACGCGTCGGCCGCCATGGCCGCATTCATTTGACCCGCGACGCGGCTGGCCAGATCTGGGTCGGCGGCAGGACGCGCACGCATGTCGAGGGCCGGCTCCAAGGCCTGTGAACAGGCAAACGAGAAAGCGGCAACCTGATGTTCGGGCGGGCTGGCGCACGTGACGCCCGTCCGGGTCGCGCCATACGCCGAGCAGCTTGCGCGCAGGACTACTACCGGTGTGGCACGACGACACCGGATCAACCCGAGCATTGTTCCGACGTTCGAAACCACGCAAGGAGTTTCAGCATGTCTGCCCTCCCGCAGAACCCGATTGCGCCATCCGGAACTACCGATCGCATCACACTGCCCGCCTCGGCAGCAGACACCTTGAGCATGCTGGTGCGCTACAAGTCCTGGGCGAACGGACTGACGTTCAAGAGCGTGATGGACCTACCGGCTGGCGAAGCCCTTCGGCAGAGACCAACGCGGTTCGGAAACATGGTGCATACCTTGAATCATGTCTATGTAGTCGACGACATTTTCAGACATCATCTGCAAGGAAAGAAGCACACCTACACCTCGCGCAACACCGACCACACGCCTGCAGTTTCCGATCTCTGGAACGCGGTTCAGGAAATGGACCGCTGGTACGTCGAGCTTGTCGACAACTGGTCGGACGAGGATCTCGCGACAGCCATTCGTTTCGAGTTTGTGGGTGGGGGAGAAGGCGTCATGACCCGCGAGCAGATCGTGCTGCATGTCGTCAATCACGCGACCTATCACCGCGGCTTTGTCGGCGACATGATGTATCAGGTGCCTTTTGTGCCGCCGTCAAATGATCTTCCGGTATTCATCAGGGATCACTATCGCGACGCTCGGTGAGCGCCCGGTCGCTGGCCCGGCGCTCACCCGCCACTTGTCTCGTCCGACGCCAGCCTGTTCCGCCGGACGCCGGCCGCCATCGATAGCCGCCGCAACACATTGCTTCGTTACCGCAGTTTTTCGATGGCTGGCGCTAGTCCCCGAAGGACGTCAATTCACTCCCACTCGATCGTCGCCGGCGGCTTCCCCGAGATGTCGTACACGACCCGATTGATCCCGCGCACTTCGTTGATGATGCGATTCGACGCGCGACCGAGCAGCGCATACGGCAGATGCGCCCAATGCGCAGTCATGAAGTCGGTCGTCTGCACCGCGCGCAGCGACGTCACGTAGTCGTATGTCCGCCCATCGCCCATCACGCCGACCGACTTGACCGGCAGGAACACCGCGAACGCCTGGCTCGTCAGGTCGTACCAGCTCTTGCCGACGTCGGCCTCGCCGCACAGGCCGGCAGCCGCGTCCTGCGCGGTCGCGGTCGTGTTGCGCAGTTCCTCGATGAAGATCGCGTCCGCGCGGCGCAGCAGCTCCGCGTATTCGCGCTTCACTTCGCCGAGAATTCGCACGCCGAGGCCCGGGCCCGGGAACGGATGGCGGTACACCATCTCCGGCGGCAGGCCGAGCGCGACACCCAGCTCGCGCACTTCGTCCTTGAACAGGTCGCGCAGCGGCTCGAGCAGCTTCAGGCCGAGCGTTTCCGGCAGGCCGCCGACGTTGTGGTGGCTCTTGATCGTCGTCGCCTTCTTCGTCTTCGTGCCGCCCGATTCGACCACGTCCGGGTAGATCGTGCCCTGCGCGAGCCACTTCGCCTTCGACAGCTTCTTCGCCTCGGCCTGGAACACCTCGACGAACTCGCGGCCGATGATCTTGCGCTTCGCTTCCGGATCGGTCACGCCGGCCAGATGGCCGAGGAACTGGTCGGATGCGTCGACGTGCACGACCTTCGCATGCAGGCGGCCCTCGAACATGTCGAGCACCATCTTGCCTTCGTTCAGGCGCAGCAGGCCGTGGTCGACGAACACGCAGGTCAGTTGATCGCCGATCGCGCGATGGATCAGCGCGGCCGCGACGCTCGAATCGACGCCGCCCGACAGGCCGAGAATCACTTCCTCGTCACCGACCTGCTCGCGGATCTTCGCGACGGCTTCCTCGATGTGGTTCTTCATGATCCAGTCGGGCTTCGCGCCGGCGATCTGCAGCACGAAGCGCTCGATGATCTGGCGGCCCTTCACCGTGTGCGTGACTTCCGGGTGGAACTGCACCGCGTAGTAGCCGCGCGCCTCGTCGGCCATGCCGGCGATCGGGCAGCTCGGCGTCGACGCCATCAGCGCGAAGCCCGGCGGCAGCTCGGCCACCTTGTCGCCGTGGCTCATCCAGACCTTCAGCATC
>NZ_BCPP01000163.1:0-9432 GCF_016586125.1 Burkholderia sp. E168m23 | reverse complement strand
CGTTCCGACGTGCAGACCTATCAGCAGATCCGCGAAACGCTCGAAGGCGAGGCCGGCCGCATCAACGGCCGTTTCTCGCAGCTCGACTGGACGCCGATCCAGTACCTGAACCGCAAGTACGAGCGCAACCTGCTGATGGCGTTCTTCCGGATATCGCAGGTCGGCTACGTGACGCCGCTGCGCGACGGGATGAACCTCGTCGCGAAGGAATACGTCGCATCGCAGGACCCGGCCGATCCGGGCGTGCTGGTGCTGTCGGAGTTCGCGGGCGCGGCGGCCGAGCTGACTGGCGCGCTGCTCGTCAATCCGTACGACCTGTCGCAGATGGCCGAGGCGCTCGAACGCGCGCTGTCGATGCCGCTCGCGGAGCGGCAGGCGCGTCACGAGCAGAATCTCGCGCGGCTGCGCGAGAACGACCTGTCGGTGTGGCGCGATACGTTCGTCGCCGACCTGCGCAGCGTCGCGGCGGCGGCGTCGGTCACGCGGCGTGCGGGCCGGCGCGTCGCGCATGCGTGAGTCCGCGCCGGGCGCCGGTAGCGACGACGAAGCGGCCGACGATACCGCCGGCCGTTTCTTCGTCGTGACGGGCGGCCCGGGTTCGGGCAAGAGCACGTTGCTCGATGCGCTCGAACGTGCCGGGTACGCACGTTCGCAGGAGGCCGGACGCGGCGTGATCCGCGACCAGATGGCCATCGACGGTCCGGCGCTGCCGTGGCGCGACCCGGCTGCGTTCGCCGAACTGATGCTGGGCTGGGAGATGCGGTCCTACCATCTCGCGCGGCAAGCCCGCGGGCCGGTGTTCTTCGACCGCGGCGTGCCGGACGTGATCGGCTATCTGCAGTTGACCGGGTTGGCGGTACCCGCGCACGCGGAAGCCGCGGCGCGGCGTTTCCGCTATCACCGCCGCGTGTTCATCGCGCCGCCGTGGCCCGACATCTATGCGCAGGACGCCGAGCGCCGGCAGGATTTCGCGGAAGCGGTGCGGACCCATGACGCGATGGTCGATTGCTATACGTCGTACGGCTATCGGCTGATCGAGTTGCCGCGCGTGAGCGTGAAGGCGCGCGTGCGCTTCGTGATGGACACGCTCGACGCGGCCTGATGCCCGCCGCGGGTGTGGCGCACGGCGGCGGGTGTCAGGCCGCCGTGTCCGGCCGCGGCGACGCGATGCGCAGCAGGCTGACGACCGCGGCCACCGCCGCGAACACCGTGGCGACATAGAGCGCGATCGTCGGCCCGCGGTCGGGCGCGAGCCCGAAAATCAGCGCGACGAGCGCCGCGCCGAGCGTCTGGCCCGTCAGGCGCGCGGTGCTCAACATGCCGCCGGCGCCGCCGCTGCGCTCGCGCGGCGCCGACGACAGCATCGCGCGGTTGTTCGGCGACTGGAACAGCCCGAAGCCCGCGCCGCACAGCGCCATCCGCCACACGATGTCGACCGTGCCCGGGTGTGCACCGATCGTCGCGAGCGACAGCAGCCCGGCGGCGAACAGTGCAAGCCCGATCCCGCCGAGAATGCCGGCCGAATAGCGGTCCGACAGCACGCCCGCGAGCGGCGCGGCGAACACGATCACGAGCGGCCATGGCGTCATGTAGAGGCCCGTCTCGACCTGCGAGAAACCGAGCGAATTCTGCAGCCAGAACGGCAGCGCGACGAACGCGAGCATCTGCGACGTGAACGACGCCGTCGACGTGTAGACCGACAGCGCGAACATCGGGATGCGCATCAGGTCGACGGGCAGGAGCGGCGCCGGCTGCGACAACTGACGCTTCACGAAGAAGTAGCCGACCACGAACGCGACGGCCAGTTCGGCCGCGACGTACGCATGACCTTCGCCGTGACCGAGCCCGTCGACGGCCGTGATCAGCAGGCCGAACACGCATGCGTTCATCAGCGCGCTCGGGAAGTCGTACGGCGCGTCGTGCAGCGGGTTGGCCGGCAGCGCCCGCACGCTGCCGAGCACGGCCGCGATGCCGATCGGCACGTTGACCGCGAACAGCCACGGCCACGACGCGAACGACAGGATCGCGGATGCGACCGTCGGCCCGATCGCCGACGACAGCGCGACTACCATCGCGTTGATCGACAGCCCGCGCCCGAGCAACGACGACGGGTAGATCATCCGCACGAGCGCCGCGTTGACGCTCATGATGCCGGCCGCGCCGAACCCCTGGATCACGCGCATCACGGCCAGCATCGGCAGTGAGCCGGCCAGCGCGCAGCCGAGCGACGCCGCGGTGAACAGCGCGAGCCCGGCGATGTAGATGCGGCGATAGCCGATGCGTTCGCCGAGCGACGCGAGCGGCAGCAGCGTGATCGTGACTGCGAGCTGGTACGCGTTGACGATCCAGATCGACGCGGCGTCGGACGCGTGCAGGTCGCGTGCGATGGTCGGCAAGGCGACGTTGGCGATGGCGCCGTCGAGCACGGCGAGCGTGATGCCCAGGGCGACGCAGACGATCGCCCAGTAGCGTTGCGGAAGCGGCAGGCCGGTATCGGCGTTCATGACGGGAGCGAGAGCAGGGTTGTCCGCGCGCCCGGTTGCAGGTTGCGTGCGCAACCATGTGCAAGGGTGGCGGCGATGAACGGCCCGGCCGGCGCGGCTGCACCGGCGCGGGGCCGGTCGAGTGTATCACCGGGCCGCATCGCGCGACGCCAAGCCGCGCGCTGGCCGGCTGGCGTGTGCATTCAGCCTTCGAAGTCGAGACCGCCGAGCCGCACGAGCGGCTCGGCCTGCGTACGCGACGCGAGATCGATGTCGCGCGCGCTTTGCCATGCGCCGAGCTTTCTCGGCAGCGCGGCGAGATAGTGCTCGAAGCGCTCCCGGCCGTCCGGTTCCATCAGCCGCTCGATCTCGTCGGTGTCCCACGTCAGCTCGAGATTCAGCGGATGCACGAAGCCGCTCACGTGCTCGTGCGGCGCGCTGCGGATCTGGACGCGCGTCGGGTGTCCGTGCCCGCCATAGGGGACGACGTCGGTCTGCACGTGTTCCGCGAAGAACGCGGCGATCGCCTGCGCGATGCGCGGTGCGAATTCGGTATCGAAACGGCGGGCGGTTTCGGGCTGCATGAAGGCGTCTCCTGTGTGCCGAAAATCGTAGCACGGCGACGACGCGTTTCGGCGCGAGCGATACCGGTAATCGCGCGTTACCACTTGCTGCATCTATTACGGCCGCGCACCGCCACAATGCATCCCATCCAGTACCACTTCGCGTGGGAGTCCATCATGAAAAAGATTGCCGCAGTGTGTGTCCTTGCCGGTTCGCTCGCGGTCGCAGGCCCGGCGTCCGCGCATGGCCGCGACGGGGGCGCCGTGATCGGCGCATTGATCGGCGGCGCGGTGCTGGGCGCGATCGTGACGTCGGCGATGAATCCGCCCGTCGCGTATCAGGCACCCGTGTACCAGGCGTCGGCCTATCAGCCGCCGACGTACTACCAGGCGCCTGCGTACCAGCAGCCGGCCTACCCGACCTATCAGCAGGCGCAGTACCAGGATGACGGCCCGAACTATTGCTACGACCGCTACCAGCGTGCGTATGTGTGCGGAGCGCCGGTGCAGGGCGGGTACGCGCGGCCGGCCGGCTGGTAATTCAAGCACGCGTGGCGCGAGCGGATTCCGGGCTGCTCGGCCAGCAGCGGTCGACGTTTGCTTCGCCGGGCCGAACGACGAAAGGCCCTCGCTCGATGCGAGGGCCTTCGTCTTTTGTGTGGCCGTTCGTTCGCCTGCGGGGCGTGCCGCAGGCCATCAGCTAGCCGTGCGCGGATACAAACGGTTGCAATTGCGCGTCAGTGGCGATGGCCGCCGCCGTCGCCGCGACCGTGTCCGCCGCCGCCGCCTTCGTTCCAGTCGCCGCGGCGTCCGCCGCCGCGCCACCAGCCGTTGCCGCGGTTGCCGCGATCGCCGTCCCAGTGATGGTAGTCGCGCCGGCCGCGATCCCAGTCGCGTCCGCCGCCACCGCCCCAGATGTTCACCGTGCCGTACACGGGAGACGGGGCGTACGCATAGCCGGGATCGGAATAGTAGGGCTGGCCGTAGCCGTATCCGGCGTCCGGGGCGACGACGCAGCCGGCCAGCAGGGTGGCGACGCCGGCGGCAGCAATGAGCTTCAGCATGATGTTCTCCGTTGGTTGCGCTATAAGTACCGCGCCCGGGGATTGCCGGCTGTTTGCAATTGTGTCGCCAAATTACAGCTTCGTAAGGTCTTGCGACGAAAGTGTTAGCATCCGGGGCTCATTTGTTTTTCAGGAGCACATCGATGACATTCGCGATCCGGGCCGCGCTGGCCGCCCTCTGCGTGACGACCGCCGCCGCATGCGTGGCCGCGCCGGCCTCCGCGCCCGCCGTGCCGGCCGAGTCGATCAAGATGTTCCCGCAGGCCGCGACCGGCCAGCAGCGCGTCGTGATCGCGCTGCCCGCGCTCGAGAACGAGGGCGATGCGCGCGTCGAGCTGATGATTGGCAAGACGCTGCAGACCGACTGCAACCAGCAGTGGTTCGGCGGCGAGCTGACCGCCGAGGACGTGAAGGGCTGGGGCTATACGTATTACCGGCTCACCGACGTAAAGGGGCCGGCATCGACGCTGATGGCGTGCCCGGGCCAGGCGCCGCAGCAACGGTTCGTGCAGGTGCGCGGCGACGGTCAACTGCTGCGCTACAACAGCCGCCTGCCGCTCGTCGTCTATGTACCGGACGGCTTCGACGTGCGTTATCGCGTGTGGCACGCGTCGAAGGACGTGCAGCAGGCTGCGAAGCAGTAACCTTTCCTTTCGGCGGCGTCCTGCCGCTACACACTGGCCGCGCTGCTCGTACCGACGAGCGCCGGCCAAGCGGCCAGCGCGGCCTGCGCAATGGCCTCCAGATCGCGGCGGCTCGCGCCGTCGCGCGCCTGGATCGACATGCCCTGCTGAACCGTCACGTAGTAGCGGGCGATCGCATCGAGATTCGCGTGCGCGGATATTTCGCCGGTCGCGACGCCTTGCGCGAGGCGTTCCCGCAACGCGTCGACCGTGCCCTCGCGCATCCCGATCAGCGTTTGCCGGACCATGTCCGAACGTTCGGCCGGATGCAGCGCCGACAGCACGATCAGGCAGCCGGCCGGCTTCGAGCGCCGCGTGAACACGCGTGCGGTATCCATCAGGTAGCTCTGCACGGCGTCGTACGCGCTCGCCGCCCGTTCGACACCCCCCCAGATTTCCTGTCCCTCGGTTGCGCGGTAATGCTCGAGCGCTTGCCGGAACAACGCTTCCTTGCTGCCGAAGGCCGCATACAGGCTCGGCGACGCGATGCCCATCGCGGCCGTCAGGTCCGTCATCGACGCCCCTTCGTAGCCGAGACGCCAGAACACCTCCATCGCGCGATCCAGCGCCGCTTCCTTGTCGAAGCTTCTCGGTCGGCCTCGTTCAGCCATTGCGTCCGTCCCTTCGTCGATATCTGTATCGATCGATAAAATAAATCAATTGACTGTGCGGCGCAACTTGCCACATTCTGTGTTGGTCGTTACATAAATGAGGAAAGGAACCGACATGAATCGACTTCAGGGCAAGCGTGCACTCATCACGGGCGGCAGCCGCGGCATCGGCGCGGCGATCGCGAAACGGCTGGCGGCCGATGGCGCGGACGTCGCGATCACGTATGAAAAATCGGCTGAGCGGGCACAGGCCGTGGTTGCCGGCATCGAGGCGCTGGGCCGCAGGGCCGTTGCGATCCAGGCCGACAGCGCCGATCCGGTCGCCGTGCGCAACGCGGTCGATCGTGCCGCGGAAGTGCTCGGCGGTCTCGACATCCTCGTCAACAACGCGGGGATTTTCCGGGCCGGTGCGGTGGACGACCTCACGCTCGACGATATCGACGCGACGCTGAACGTGAACGTGCGTGCGGTGATCGTCGCGTCGCAGGCAGCGGCGCGGCACCTCGGGGAGGGCGGGCGCATCGTGTCGACCGGCAGTTGCCTCGCGACGCGCGTGCCCGATGCGGGGATGAGCCTCTATGCGGCGAGCAAGGCTGCGTTGATCGGCTGGACGCAAGGGCTCGCGCGCGACCTCGGCGCGCGCGGCATCACGGTCAACATCGTGCATCCGGGGTCGACCGATACCGACATGAACCCTGCCGATGGCGAGCATGCCGATGCGCAACGTTCGCGGATGGCGATTCAGCAGTACGGCAAGGCCGACGACGTGGCCGCGCTCGTGGCGTTCGTCGTCGGGCCGGAAGGGCGATCGATCAACGGGACCGGGTTGACGATCGACGGCGGGGCGAATGCGTAAACGCCGATGCCCGGCGCGGGTTTGCCGGGTGGAGGTTCGTTCTTTGTTCGTCGTTGTTCGTTATTGGCAGCCGAGGCGCTGGTGCTCGGCTTCCAGGTCGGCCCGTTTGTCGTAGGCGCGTAGTTCGTTGCGCGGCTTGCCGTCCGGGCTCATCCCGCGCACGACCTTCTGGCTGCGGTCGGGCGAGTGAGTGACCGCGTCGATGCCGGCGGCCAGTTCCCGGCAGCGGGCGTCGGAGGAGGTGCTTTCCGGGCGGGGTGCGGCCGACGCAGTGACGTTGGCGATGCCCGGGCTGACGTAGCGCTGTTTCGCAGCGGTCGTGCCGGCGTCGGCGGCATTTGCCGTGGCGGTCATCGTTGAAAGCGCGGCGAGTGCCGCGATCGTTCGAATCATTCGAGAAGTCCGTGTGCTGAACCGAAGAAGGTTCGGAATTCTACGCAATGTTCGCTGCATGTCTGCGGCGAATGGACGAGGTGTGGTCGCGTGTCGCACGTCGTGGTGAACGGTTGATTGCCCCATCTTCGTGTGCTGCGCTGCATGCGCCAGCAACATCTCCCAGACAGCAAAAAGCCCGCTTGCTTTCGCAAAGCGGGCTTCGGCATTTGGTTGCGGGGGTAGGATTTGAACCTACGACCTTCGGGTTATGAGCCCGACGAGCTGCCAGACTGCTCCACCCCGCGGCGCGAAGTGTACTTCGGGTTGATGCGGGGAGTCAATCGATTCCTGCGACGACGGGTTGATCCCATATCGGGCCTGTTCCTTGAAACGACTGCCGCGCAGTGAAGCCGATGCGTACCGCCGCAAATTTTTCACACTCGCCACAATATTCGCGCGCCTGAAACGTCTTCAGACGCATGGAACCGCCACCCACTTCGCAACCGATGACCGACTCAGACCGCGACATCACTGCGACAGTGATGCGTGAACGAACGAGGCTAGGGAATTTCATTCGGCGCCGGATTCGCGACCCGGACGATGCCGAGGACGTTCTGCAGGATGTGCTTCACGAATTCGTACAGGCTTATCGACTGCCTGCGCCGATCGAACAGGCGAGCGCGTGGCTGTTCCGTACCGCGCGCAATCGCATCATCGATCGTTTTCGCAAGAAGAAGGAGCAGCCGCTGACCGATCTGCTCGGTGTCGAGGACGAAGCGGACAGCGAGTATCGCCTGGATCTTGCGCTACCGTCGCACGATGCCGGCCCTGAAGCGCTCTACGCTCGCACGCTGTTACTCAAGGCGTTGCAGGGTGCGCTCGACGAATTGCCGGCGAATCAGCGCGAGGTTTTCATCGCGCACGAACTGGAAGGGCTGTCGTTCAAGGAGATGGCCGCGCAAAGCGGCGTCACCCTCAATACGCTGCTCGCGCGCAAACGCTATGCGGTCCTGCATCTGCGTGCTCGACTGCAACCCATTTATGACGAACTGGATAACTAGAGGAGTCGACGGATGAATTTTCGAATCAGATGTGCGGGCAAAGCGCTGCTCGTGGTGGTCGCCATCGGCGTGCTCGGATGGGTCGTCATGATGCTGTGGAACTGGGTGATTCCGGGGTTATTCGTCGGTGCCCGGACGATCGACTTCGCCCATGCGCTGGGCCTGCTCGTGTTGAGCCGCATCCTGTTCGGCGGATTCCGCGGACACCGCGGCTGGCACGGCCGACGTCACTGGCGCAAGTGGGAAGCCATGACGCCTGAAGAACGCGAGCAGTTTCGGGCCGCATGGCGATCGCGCGGCAAGCGGGCCACGGAGGAGTGAACATGCGTGAGAAATCAGTGGCCGACTGCAAGCAGAAGGCGGGCGTGATTGCGCCCGTCGTCGATCTGAAACGTTGTGAAGGGAAGGGGGATTGCGTCACTGTTTGCCCGGAGAACGTGTTCGAGGTCCGGCGCATCGATCAGGGCGATTATCTCGAGCTCGGTTTGATGCATCGCTTGAAGCTGCGCGTGCATGGAATGAAAGTCGCGTACACGCCGAATGCGCAAGCCTGCCGGTCATGCGGGCTTTGCGTGACGGCGTGCCCTGAACGCGCGATTACGCTTGCTCGACTGGCATAGCGTCACCCGTGTTTGCTGATGATGGAGTGATAGCGCCGCAGGCCTGATGGCGGATAGCGGTCGCTGGAAACGCCGTCTACGTGATCAATCTCGTCAAGGAATGCACTTGGTTTCTACCACCCACGCTCTTTTGCAACGGCTTCATGAAGAGAGCCAGCGCGAAATCATCGCCCGCGCACGCGCGCAGTTTCAGGGGCCGAACGAGGCGTTTCCGACGCTCGTCGACGAATACGAAGCACTCGCTCCGAGGTTGCGAGGGCGGTTTCTCGAAACGTTCGGCTTGTTCACCGAAGATTTCGAGTCATCGGCAGGCAGTGCTTTATCGTTGGCCGTATCGGCGGAAACGGGAAGGTTCTTGCGCAACATGGTGCTCGCGCAACGGCCGACCAGAATCCTCGAACTCGGCAGTTCGTGCGGCGTGTCGACTTTGTATTTCGCCGACGCGTTGCGCACGCTGGGCCGTGGCGTGGTCATCGCGACCGAATGCGATGCGCTCAAGTGCGCGCGTTTGCGGGCTCATGTCGAAGCTGCGGGTCTGGATGCCTATGTCGACTTGAGGGAAGGCGATGTGTTCGAGACGGTTGCCGCGCTGGATGGGACCGTCGACATGGTGTTTATCGATGTCTGGGCCGACGCCTATCTGAAGCTGTTCAAGCAGATCGAGCGCTTGCTGCGGCCGGGATCGGTCGTGCTGGCTGACAACATGTACACGGCCGAGGACGCCGTTCGACCTTACAAGCGCTACCTCAACGAGGATCCGCGGTTTTCGACCACGACGCTGGATTTTGAGTCGGGGGTTGAGTTTACGGTTGTCGTGGCTTGAGGGGAGTTTCTTGTGAATCCGGAGGCATGGAGACTTGGCTGGTCCCGACAGAATTCATGCGTCAATGGCAGCGGGGAATTGCGGACGGGTTTTGGAAATTTATATCCCCCAAAACACCCCCAAAAAAATCGTAGTTGTTGATGTCCGCACAGAACTGACCCACTAGAGCTGCAAATTTTCATCGAATTTTGACCCACGTGATTGAATGCCCTGCTCAATCTTTGAGCAGGGGATACAAAGGTGATCACGGTGGGCATATTGGCCAAGATCAGGCGGATGTATTTCCGCGAGAT
>NZ_BCPP01000162.1:0-9437 GCF_016586125.1 Burkholderia sp. E168m23 | reverse complement strand
CTGCGGCACGTGCGTGACGGACAGCCAGCCGGCGACGCGGCCGCCGTCGTGTCGATTCGGCAATTCGACGATGCGTGCATAACCCTTCGCGTCGATTCGTTCGACGCCGTCGATCTGCCGCTGCGCGAGAAAACGCATCAGGTCGGCCCACGCGAACGGCGGCCGGTACGGCAGCGGGAAGGTCATGTCGCCGTCGGCCGACGCGCCGGCCCCTTTGCGCAGCCGTAGCGGATTGAGGCCGTAGCGCTGGCGGAACAGGTCGTTGAAGCGTCGCACGCTGCCGAACCCGGCCGTCGACGCGACGACGGCCACCGGCAGCGCGGTATCGGTCAGCAGCCGCTTGGCCATCAGCAGCCGCTGCGTCTGCGCGAACTCGACCGGCGACACGCCGAACTGCGCGCCGAAGATGCGGCGCAGATGGCGTTCGGTCACGCCGACGCGCCGTGCGAGCGCGGCGACGGAATGCGCATTCAGGAAACCGTCGTCGATCAGCGTCGCGGCCGCGTCGGCGAGATTGCCGGACAGGTCGAGCAGCCCGTGGCCGGGCGCGAGTTCGGGGCGGCAGCGCATGCAGGGCCGGAAGCCGGCTTTCTCGGCGGCCGCGGCGGTCGGGTAGTAGGTGCAGTTTTGCGCTTTCGGCGGCTTCACCGGGCAGACCGGGCGGCAGTACACCCCGGTCGTCGCGACGCCGACGAAGAACCAGCCGTCGAAGCGGCGGTTCCGCGAAAGCAGGGCGTCGTAGCAGGTGTCAGGATCGAGGCGCATGGGGCGACTGTAAACCATCCTCGCGGTCGATTCTGGCTGGAATCGGACATGTGTGTCGGCCGCCGCGCGCCTGCCGCGCCGCAGCGGGAAAATCAGGGGAAAAACGGTTAATACCACTCTGCGAAACAGTCGTCTCTTTTACCGCGACTAATTTGAGATGACTCATCGAAATCCCCGACTGACACGGCAGCGGCAGACGTCCTATCCTTTGAAAAACGTTTTCCAGATAGGTTGGTGAAAGGGCCGGTGCGTCAGCGCGTGGGCCGTTCACCCCGGCGCCGGTCGCCGGTCAACGAATACCGCGCGGCGCGACGGGCGCGACCGCGCATCGGAGACATTCATGCAATCTGCCGTCGTCGGCGCCGTGCGCGCGGCCGCCAGCCGCTACCGCTGGACCGTGTGTGCGCTGTTGTTCTTCGCAACCATGATCAACTACATGGATCGGCAGATCCTCGGCCTGCTCGCGCCGATGCTCCAGCACGACATCGGCTGGAGCCAGGTGCAGTACGGCCGCATCGTGATGGCGTTTTCGGCGTTCTATGCGCTGGGTCTGCTCGGCTTCGGGCGCATCGTCGACTGGCTCGGTACGCGCGTGTCGTACGCGGTGGCGATGCTGGTATGGAGCATCGCCGCGATGCTGCATGCGGCGGTCGGCTCGGTGACGGGCTTCGCGTTCGTGCGTGCGCTGCTCGGGATCGGCGAGGGCGGCAACTTCCCGGCCGCGATCAAGACGACGGCCGAATGGTTCCCGCGCCGCGAACGCGCGCTCGCCACCGGCATCTTCAACTCGGGCGCGAACATCGGGGCGGTGTTCGCGCCGGCGATCATCCCGGCGATCGCGGTGGCCTACGGCTGGCGCGCGGCGTTCGTGATCATCGGCGCTATCGGCATCGTGTGGCTCGCGGTGTGGCTGGTGATGTATCGCACGGCCGACACGCGCGCGCTCGCCGCGGAATACGACGAGCCGCGCGACGAAGCCGAAGCGCTCGACGCGGCGAACGCGAACGCCGGCGCGCCGCGCTGGGGCGAACTGATCCGCAAGCGCGAGACGTGGGCCTTCCTGATCGGCAAGTTCCTGACCGATCCGGTGTGGTGGTTCTACCTGTTCTGGCTGCCGAAGTGGCTGAACGAATCGCGCGGGATGGACATGCAGCACATCGGCTTGCCGCTCGTCTGCATCTATGCGCTGACGACGGTCGGCAGTATCGGCGGCGGCTGGCTGTCGTCGATGCTGCTGCGCGCGGGCTGGAGCGTGAACCGGGCGCGCAAGACGGCGATGCTGATCTGCGCATGTTGCGTGCTGCCGATCGCGTTCGTATCGCAGGTGCAGAGCCTGTGGATCGCGGTGCTGATCGTCGGCCTCGCCGCCGCCGCGCACCAGGGCTGGTCGGCGAACCTGTTCACGACGGCGTCCGACCTGTTCCCGCGCCGCGCGGTCGCGTCGGTGGTCGGCATCGGCGGGATGGCCGGCTCGATCGGCGGCGTGCTGTTCTCGGAAGTGATCGGCCAGGTGCTGCAGCGCACCGGCCACTACTGGGTGCTGTTTGCGATCGGCGCGTCGGCCTACCTGATCGCGCTGGCCGTGATGCACGTGCTCACGCCGAAGATGAAGCCCGCGAAACTCGATGCGTGATCGCGTGTCGGCAAGCAACAACGCCGCCCTCGGGGGCGGCGTTTTTCGTTCGGGGGCGTGACGCGTCGCGATTGCGTTATCCGGCCGCGGCCGATGCGGTCGACGCGCGCATGATCAGCCGCGGCTCGAACGTCGAATAGCTCGCGTCGGTGCGCCCGGCGAGCGCATCGATCAGCTTCTGCATCGCGAGTTCGCCCATGTTCTCGCTCTGGATGTCGACGGTCGTCAGCGCGGGCGCCGCGTATGCGCCGTACGGCACGTTGTCGATGCCGGCGACGGACACGTCCTGCGGCAGCCGGAAGCCGAGCGACGCGGCTTCCTTCATGAAGCCGAGCGCGATCAGGTCGTTGTAGCAGATCACGGCCTGCGGGCGCTGCGGCCCGAGCATCACGCGCGAGCACGCGCGCTCGCCGGCCTCGGCGGTCGGCGCGTGCGCGTCGTGCACGTCGAGCGTGAGCCCCGCTTCGGCGAGGCAGTCGCGCGCGCCCTGGATTCGTTCGTCGTTCACGCGCGCGGTGCCGAAGCCGAGATATGCGATGCGCGTATGGCCGAGGTTGAGCAGGTGGCGCGCGAGCATGTAGGTCGACAGCCGGTTGTCGATGCCGACGCTCGGAATCGGCAGGCCGGGGCTGCGACGCAGCAGCACGAGCGGCTTGTTGAGGTCGAGCATCCAGCCGGCTTCCTCGTCGGGCATCCGCGTGCTGACGATCAGCCCGTCGACGCGCTGCGCGAGCGCCTCGATCAGCGAACGTTCGCGCGCCTGGCTTTCCTCGGTATCGACGAGCAGCAGCGTGTAGTCGTGCTGCAGCGCGACGCGGTTCGCGCCTTTCACGACGTTCGTGAAGTGCGGGTTGCTGATGTCGAGGATCACGAGGCCGATGGTGCGCGTGCGGCCGGTGATCATCGAGCGCGCAAGCGGATTCGATCGGTAGCCGAGCCGCTCGATGGCCTCCTTGAGCCGTGCCTCGACGGTCGGCGAGAAGCGTTGCGTGCCGTTCACGTACTTCGATACCGTCGCGACCGACACGCCGGCTTCGGCGGCCACGTCGCGGATCGTCGAGGAAACTTTTTTCATCGGAAGGGTAACGTTTTCGTTCGATAACGCCGGATTGTGGCAGAAAAAGACGGCGCGCAGCCACCCGTCGATATCGGGAAAGTGCGGATGGCTGCGAGCAGATTCGACCATTGACGCTCGACGCCGCGCACGCGTATAGTTGGAAAACGTTTTCCGATTTAGGTCAGATCAAGGAGATTCGATGAACGCCTCATCCACCGCCGCGCGCAAACCGTTCGGCCGCCTGCTGCTGACGGGCGCGGCCGGCAACCTCGGCCGCCAGTTGCGCGGCGCGCTCGCCGACTGGGCCGACGTCGTGCGCGTCAGCGACATCGCGGCGCTCGGCGACGCGGCCGCGCATGAAGAACTCCGCGTGGTCGACCTGGCCGACCGGCCGGCCGTGATGCAGCTCGTCGACGGCGTGGACGCGATCGTTCACCTCGGCGGCATTTCGGTCGATGCGCCGTTCGACGATCTGGTCGGCGCGAACATCACCGGCACGTACAACCTGTACGAAGCCGCGCGCAAACACGGCGTGAAGCGCGTCGTGTTCGCGAGCTCGAACCATGCGATCGGTTTCCATCCGGTCACCGAGGTGCTCGACGCCGATGCGCCGCTGCGCCCGGACAGCCTGTACGGCGTGACGAAGTGCTTCGGCGAATCGCTGTCGCGCTACTACTTCGACCGCTTCGGGATCGAAACCGTATGCCTGCGGATCGGCTCGTCGTTCGAGGTGCCGAAGAACCCGCGCATGCTCGTCACGTTCCTCAGCTATCGCGATTTCATCGAGCTCGTGCGCTGCTCGCTGCTGACGAACCGCGTCGGCCACGCGATCGTCTACGGCGCGTCGGACAACCCGGTGAAGTGGTGGGACAACACGAAGGTCGGTTTCCTCGGCTTTCGCCCGCGTGACAGCTCCGAGCAGTTCGCGGGGCTGTTCCCGGTGACGGCGCCGACGGCCGAATACGACGATCCCGCGCAGCGGTTCCAGGGCGGCGGGTTCGTCGTCGGCGAGCCGATGGAGCGCAACGTGAAATAAGTCAGGGCGGCGGCCTCGGGCGTCGGCGATCAACGCAGAATGTCGGTCGCCTTGTGCCGTTCGTCGACGCCGTCGATCAGGATCAACGGGCCGCTCGCGTGCCGTTCACGCAGCGGCTGGATCTGCCGGTACGCATCCGAGTCGTACCACGCGCGCGCCATGTCGAGATCCGGAAACGCGATCGCGATCAGGTCGCCGCGCCACACGCCTTCGCGTACCTCCGGCCGGGCGCCGTGAATCACGAAATGGCCGTCGTACGGTGCGAGCGTGCCGTCGATCCGTTCGAGGTATTCGACGATGTCGTCGCACATTTCGACGTCGTGCAGGTGGGCGATGGCGTAGGCGGTCATGGCGGGCTCCTTGGCGTGATGCGGTTCGAGAGTCGATGAAGCCATGATCGCGGCGCGGGCTGCGCGCGTCGATTACCTGCGACGTAAGCAAATCCGGACAACTGCACCGCATCGTGTTTCAGGCCGTGGCGCGCATCGATCGATGGCCGGCGCGGCGCGATTCCGCATCACAATCCTGCAGCACACTCCATCACGCCCGCTTGCGCGCCGGCCGCACGACGGGCGTCGCCTCCAGCGGCTCGGCGGCCTGCTCGCACAGCCGGTCGAGCATTCGCTGCGCGGCGCCCGCGCAATCCTCGCCGGCCGGCTTGTTCTCGATTTCGTCGATCAGCGTTTCCAGATGTTGCCGGTTCTGCGCGAGACGCCGTTCGAGCAGCGCGATTTCGTCGACCTTGTGCCGCAGCGCGACCAGCAGTTCGTCGTGCGGCCATGCGCCGAGATCGGGCGGCAGCACCGCGCGGATCTCGTCGAGCGAGAAGCCCGCGCACTGCGCGCGGTCGATGATCGCGAGCCGCGTCAACGCTTCCGGCCCGTATTCCCGATAGCCGTTCGCCTGCCGGCGGGCCGGTTCGAGCAGGCCGCTTGCTTCGTAGAAGCGGATGCGCGACGCCGCGAGGCCGCTCGCCTTCGCCAGTTCGCCGATTTTCATGATGGGCTCCAAAAAGGGCTTGACCTTAAAGTTGACTTTAAAGTTATCGTGGGCCATCGTCAATCAAGGATGTCCCACCATGAATCTGTTTGCGCCCCTCACACTGCCCAACGGGGCGGTGATTCCGAACCGTCTGGCCAAGGCCGCGATGGAAGAAAACATGGCCGATGCGGATCACGCGCCGTCCGACGCGTTGCTGCGCCTGTACCAGGCGTGGGCCGACGGTCAGGCCGGGCTGATCCTGACCGGCAACGTGATGGTGGACGGCCGCGCGATGACGGGGCCGAACGGCGTCGTGCTCGAAAACGACGCGCATCTCGATCGTTTCCGCCGCTGGGCGCAGATCGCCCGCTCGAACGGCGCGCACGTGTGGATGCAGATCAATCACCCGGGGCGCCAGATGCAGGCGGCGCTCGGCCAGACGACGCTCGCGCCGTCGGCCGTGCCGCTCGCGCTCGGCGCGCTGTCGAAGCAGTTCCCGGTGCCGAAGGAGATGACGGCCGCCGACATCGCCGACGTGCAGCAGCGCTTCGTGCGCGCCGCGCAGCTCGCGGAGCAAAGCGGCTTCACCGGCGTGCAGGTGCATGCGGCGCACGGCTATCTGCTGAGCCAGTTCCTGTCGCCGCTGACGAACCGCCGGCAGGATCAATGGGGCGGCAGCATCGAGAATCGCGCGCGCCTGCTGCTCGATATCGTGAAGGCGGTGCGCGCGGCGGTGTCGCCGGCATTCGTCGTCGCGGTGAAGCTGAACTCGGCCGATTTCCAGCGCGGCGGTTTCAGCGCGGACGACGCGAAGCGCGTGGTCGAACTGCTGAATCCTCTCGGCGTCGATCTCGTCGAACTGTCGGGCGGCAGCTATGAAGTGCCGGCGATGCAGGGTGAGGCGCGCGACGGCCGCACGCTGGCGCGCGAAGCGTATTTCCTCGAATTCGCGCGCGACATCACCGCCGTCGCGCGGATGCCGCTGATGGTCACGGGCGGCATCCGGCGTCGTGCGGTGGCCGAGCAGGTGGTGAACAGCGGCGTGGCGATGGTCGGCATCGCGACCGCGCTGTCGATCGACCCGAACCTGCCGCGCGACTGGCGCGCCGGCAAGGACAGCGCGCCGGTGCTGCAGCCGATCCGCTGGAAGAACAAGGCGCTGGGCGCGCTGGCGAACATGGCCGTCGTCAAGTTCCAGCTCACGCGATTGAGCGAAGGGCGCCGCACGCATCCGCAGGTATCGCCGCTGCGCGCGCTGGTGCGGCAGCAACTGGCCGCGCAGTGCCAGACGCGGCGCTACCGGAAGTGGATGGCCGGGCGCGCGGCGGGCACGCGTGCATGATGCATCGACGCGCGCCGGCGATGCCGAAGGCTGACCGGCACGCCGCCGCGGCCGTGCCGCCTGGCACGTTGCGCGGCGGCCTGCGCGCTCAGAACCGGTAGTTCGCCAGCACCTCGACGCGCCGGTCGTTGCCGAGCAGATACTGCGTCTCGTTGTAGTACGCGGACTGCACGTAGCGGCGATTGAACACGTTGTACGCACGGGCGGTGATCGTCGTGTCCTTGCGCGGCTTCCACGCGAGGCCGAGGTCGACGGTCGTGTACGACGGCATCACGAGCTGGTTCGCGGTATCGGCGAATCGCTTGCCGACGTACTTGACGCCCGCTATGCCGGTCCAGTCCGGCGCGAAGCGCCAGCTCACCCACAGGTTCGCGAGCCGCTGCGGCACCGACACCGGCACGTTGCCTGCGCGCGACACGGTCGTGCCGCCGGACGACTGCTGGAAATCGTCGTATTTCGCGCGCAGGATCGACACGTTCGCATCGACGCGCCAGTCCTTCGCGATCTCCGCGCCGACCGTCGCCTCCAGCCCGCGCGACGACTGCTGGCCGACCTGGATCGACTGGTTCGGGTTCACCGGGTCGGCCGTCAGCAGGTTGCTCTTCACGATCCGGTACGCGGCGAGCGTCCATTCGGCCTTACCGTCGAGGAACGACTGCTTCACGCCGATCTCGATCTGCCGGCCGGTCGCGAGCGTGAAGTTCGCCTTCGACGCATTGAGCGACAGCAGCGAGCTGACCGGATCGGCCGCGACCGAATACTGGCCGTACACGGCGAGGCCGGGCCGCACGTCGTACACGGTGCCGATGCGCCAGCCGGTGTTCGCGAACACCTTCGTGAATGCGCCGCCGTTCACGAGATCGTCGCGGTTCACGCTCGCATGGTCGTAGCGCAGCCCGCCGATCACCGACCAGCGCGGCGTGATCTCGAGCCGGTTCTCCGCGAACAGCGCGTACTGGTTCGACTGGCTGCGGTACTTCGGAAACGTGCCGGCCGTGTTGATGAAACTGCCCGGATCGAAGTTGAACGGATCGACCGTCGACGTGCCCGCATACGGCGAATTGTTGTCGTGCTGGAATGTCGTGTGGTTGAACTCGACGCCCGCCGAAAACGTGTTGCGCATGCCGAGCAGCGCGCCGCCGACGGTGGCCGTCGTCACGTTGCCGTACTGTTCCTGGTCGTGAAAGATTTCCGTGTAGCTGCTGCGCCGCACTTGCGCGCTCGACGGCAGGTACGTGTAGTACTCCGCATCCTTCCAGTGACGGTTGCTCTTCATCCGGTACAGCGTGCTCGTCACGTTCAGGCTGTCGCTCGGCTGCCAGTTCGCCGAGACGGTGGCCCAGCTGTCGCGGAACGCGATGTCGGCGTCGCCGACGTTGTAGTTCTTCTTGTCGAGCGCGCGATCGCGCGCACCGTTGACGAGCGGCACGCCGAAATACTGCATCGGATGCATGAAGCCCTGCGCATACGACGCCGTCACGTACAGGTCGGGCGTCACGTCGTAGCGCAGCGCGCCGGACACCGACAGGTTGCGCGAATCGCCGCGGTCGACCCAGTTCGACGATCGGTTGCCGCTGATGTCGAAGCGGTACGACAGCTTGTCGTTGATCGCGCCGCCGCTGCCGAACGCGGCGCGTGCCGTGCCTTCGGTGCCGCCGCCGACTTGCAGTTCGTTGCGGATCGGCGTGCGCGTCGGCTTCTTCGGCACGATGTTGACCACGCCGCCGATTGCGCCTTCGCCGTAGATCACCGACGCGGGGCCGCGCAGCACGTCGATATGGTCGACCGACCACGTATCGAACGGGAACGTGACGCCGATCGCGCCGTACGGGCGCACGCCGTCGTAGAGCTGCGTGACCGACGACGCGCCGACGAAGCCGCGCGCGGCGAGCTCCGAGTTGCCGTTGCCGGGATGCGGCGACGCGCTGATACCGGCGGCGCGGCTCACGGCGTCGATGATCGAACTGTCGCCGCGCGTGTCGAGTGTCGCGCGGTTGATCTGCTCGACGCTCGCGGGCGTTTCGAGCGGCGACAGCCCGAGATGGCTGCCCGTGTCGAGCGGTTGCGTCAGGGCGGGCGCCTTCTGCGCGTCGACGCGAATCGGTGCGAGCATGGCGCCGGCGCCGTCGACACTGCGTTCCTGTGTTTGTGCCTGCCCGGCCGGCGACAGCGCCGCGAGCACGGCGGCGGGCAGCATCAATCTGAACTTCATTGTTTCGGTTTCCTTAGAATGGGGGAAGCGCTTGCGTCGATCACGCCGCGGCGCGCGCCGCGCGGCCGAACAGCAGCCGGTCGAGCAACCAGACCGCGACGATCGTCAGCCCCATCAACGGGAAGACGAGGCCGAGCAGCACGAGCCCGGCGAGCCAGCCGCGCATCGGCGGCGTGCCGCGTTCGCGCGACGGCGCGCCCAGCGTCCCGGCCGGGCGGCGCTTCCACCACATCACGGTGCCCGTGACGGCCATCGCGGCCAGCCCGAGCGACAGCACCGCGCAAATGATCTGGTTCGCGAGCCCGAAATAACGGCCCATGTGCAGCGACGTGCCGTACGACACCGCTTTCGATACCGCGCCGTAGTCGCCATAGCGGATGTCCTTCAAGACCGCGCCGCTGTATTGGTCGA
>NZ_BCPP01000161.1:0-9459 GCF_016586125.1 Burkholderia sp. E168m23 | reverse complement strand
GCATGTCCAGCGGACCATCGGCGCGGAAACTGAAGCCGCGCGCCGGATCGTCCACCTGCGGCGAGGACACGCCCAGGTCCAGCAACACCCCCGACACCTTCTCGACGCCGCGCGCCGCAAGCGCGTCGCGCATCGATGCAAAGCTGTCATGCACGATCGAGAAGCGCGCATCCTCGATGCCCTGCGCCGTCTCGATCGCCCTCGGATCCTTGTCGAACGCGATCAGCCGCCCGGCCGACGCCAGCCGCGCGAGCACCGCGCGGCTGTGCCCGCCGCGCCCGAACGTGCCGTCGACGTACACGCCGTCCGGCCGCGTCACGAGCGACTCGACCGCTTCATCCAACAGCACCGTCCGATGCCGCAATTCATTTCCCATCGCGGGCGTCTCCGTCACCGCAATCAGAACGTGAAATTCTTCAGCGCGTCGGGCATGCCCTGCGCCATCGCCGCCTGCTCCTTCGCGTTGTAGGTCTGCGAATCCCACAGCTCGAAGTGACTACCCATTCCCAACAACATGACTTCCTTTTCCAGTCCGGCTGCCATGCGCAGCTCGGGCGATACAAGAATCCGGCCCGCGCTGTCGAGATCGACGTCCATCGCATTGCCGAGAAAAATTCGCCGCCACCAGTGCGCGTCCATCGGCAGCGCGGCGATCTTGGCGCGGAACACTTCCCATTCGGGGCGCGGAAACAGCAACAGGCAGCCGTCCGGGTGCTTGGTCACAGTCACCCGTCCTTCTGCCTGTCCTTGCAGCGCTTCGCGATAGCGAGACGGCACCGACATCCGCCCTTTCGCATCGAGCGTCAGCGCCGACGCCCCTTGGAACACTTTCCGCTCTCCCGTTCAGGGCACCGAAGCACCCGCTCAATGCTGAGAATTTAGCCGGAACAGCCTGCTAAATCACACAAAAATACACTTTCTCACACTGTCTCCCACTTTAGAGGAAGGGTGTGGCACGGTCAAGGGAGCGGCCCGCTTTTTTGACGAATTTTGTTAGTTAGAACAAGGACTTACGCGCACATGCTCATGCGGCCCCTCATTCCAAAAACCGTTATAAATGAATGAGCTAGTGCAACTTGTGAAGGTGATACGTGAGAAAGACGGGCCAGACGGGCGTGCGGACGGGGCTTTCGGGGGCGGGAAAACGAGGAGGGAGCGGGCGATATCGGGGGCGGTGAACCGGGGCGGCGTCCCACGCCACCCCGGCGCAAATCTCAGAGATAGTACGCAGTGCTCGTCATGACTTTCGACGCGGCGCGCATCAGCATCCGCGCGGGCAGCGGCAGCTCGATCCCGCCGGCGTCGGTCGCGGCCTTGCCGTGCTTCACCTCGTCGATCCGCATCTGGTCGACGATCGCGCGCGACGCGGTATCGGTCGGCGGCAGCTCGGACATGTGACCTTCGAGATGGCTCTCGACCTGCCGCTCCGTCTCGGCCATGAAGCCGAGGCTGACCTTGTCGCCGAGCGTGCCGGCCGCCACGCCGATCGCGAGGGCGCCGGCATACCACAGCGGATTCAGCAGGCTCGGGCGCGAATCGAGCTCCTTCAGGCGGTGCGCGGTCCACGCGAGGTGATCCTCCTCCTCGCGCGCGGCCTCCTCGAACATCGCCTTCGCCGACGCCGTGCGCGCGGTGAGCTTCTGCGCCTGGTAGAGCGCCTGCGCGCAGACCTCGCCGACGTGATTCACGCGCATCAGGCCGGCCGCGTGCGTGCGTTCGGCGGGCGTCAGTTCGACGTCCGGCGTATCGGCCGGCACGGGCACCGGCCGGCTCATCCGGCTAATGCCGGTCAGCGATCGCAGGCCGCGATCGAATTCGCTGATCAGTTCATCCAACACCATCCTGTTCTCCTGGCTGCAGGTGCCGCTGCGCGCGGCAAGGGCACGAGTCCGCTCCGTAACCGACTTGATTATTCAGCGGAAATTGCGGTTAACCCGTGATTTTAACCATTGTTGCATAAAGGAAACATGGCGGTGTTGAGCTGCAGCATTTCGCTTTGTGGCAAAAACCGGCTTTGCTACATTACGTGCGACTTCTTGCGAAGTTGATGGGGCCCGTCGCCAGAACATAACTATCCGCCCCGCCAAAAAAATTCAGTGATTCTTGGAGATCCGCTAATGAAAAAGTCGCTTCTCGCGCTCGTCGCGCTGGGCGCGTTCGCTGGCGCTGCCCATGCGCAAAGCAGCGTGACGCTTTACGGCATCATCGATGAAGGCTTCCTCTTCAACAACAACGCAGGCGGCAAGCACCTGTACGGCCTGGCGAGCGGCGTGATGCAGGGTAGCCGCTTCGGCCTGCGCGGCACCGAAGACCTCGGTGGCGGCCTGAAGGCGATCTTCACCCTCGAAAACGGTTTCGACGTGAACAGCGGCAGGCTCGGTCAGGGCGGCCTGATGTTCGGTCGCCAGGCTTACGTCGGCCTGTCGAGCCAGTACGGTACGGTCACGCTGGGCCGTCAGTACGACTCCGTCGTCGACTTCGTCGGCCCGCTCGAGGCAGGCGACCAGTGGGGCGGCTACATCGCCGCTCACCCGGGCGACCTCGACAACTTCAACAACGCGTATCGCGTGAACAACGCGGTCAAGTTCACGAGCGCGAACTACGGCGGCCTCACGTTCGGCGGCTTGTACAGCTTCGGCGGCCAGGCAGGCCAGTTCTCGAAGAACCAGGTCTGGTCGCTCGGCGCAGGCTACACCAACGGCCCGCTCGTCCTCGGCGTCGGTTACTTGAACGCACGTACGCCGAACCAGTTCGGCGGCATGTTCAACAACGGGTCGACGTCGTCGTCGGTTTCGTCGCCGGTCTACGGCGCGTACGCGAACAACGCGAACACGTACCAGGTCATCGGTGCAGGCGGTGCTTACACGTTCGGTGCAGCGACGATCGGCGCGACGTACTCGAACACGAAGTTCAAGGGCTTCTCGGCAGGCCCGTTCGTGAACCAGACCGCGACGTTCAACAACGGCGAAATCAACTTCAAGTACCAGTTGACCCCGGCGTTGATCCTCGGCGCGGCGTACGACTACACGCAAGGCAGCAAGATCGACGGCAACTCGGCAGCCAAGTACCACCAGGGCTCGCTGGGCGTCGACTACTTCCTGTCGAAGCGTACCGACGTCTACGCGATCGGCGTGTACCAGCACGCATCGGGCAACGTGCTCGATTCGAACGGCAACGTCCTGAAGGCAACGGCAGCGATCAACGGTCTGGCCGGGTCGAGCACGAGCAACCAGGTCGCGGCACGCGTCGGTATCCGTCACAAGTTCTAATCAGCTTGCCTGACAAGCCGCAGCATATTGAAGGCGCCTTCGGGCGCCTTTTTCTTTTGTGGTGAGGCGGTGACGGTGATGGATCAGCGGGTCGGTGGGTCGGTGGGTCGGTGGGTCGGTGGGTCGGTGGGTCGGTGGATCAGACGGTAGCTGTCGACACGCCCCCCCAGCCGTCAGCTTGAAACAAGGCTTGCCGACGCGTCCCCCACGAAACGGGCGCTTCCGGTCATCCACCCGCAGCCGCAAACAAAAAACCCGGCACAGGCCGGGCTTTTCGTTCAACCGCATCGTTGCGTGCGTTACGCACGCCCATCGCGCAGTTCGCGCCGCAGGATCTTGCCGACGTTCGTCTTCGGCAGCTCCGTACGGAACTCGACCAGCTTCGGCCGCTTGTACCCGGTGAGCCGCTCCTTGCAGTAGGCAAGGATGTCCTTGTCGGTCAGCGCCGGATCCTTTTTCACGATGAACAGCTTCACGGCTTCGCCGGAATGCTCGTCCGGCACGCCGACCGCCGCCACCTCGAACACGCCCGGATGCGACGCCACCACGTCCTCGACTTCGTTCGGGTACACGTTGAAGCCGGACACCAGAATCATGTCCTTCTTGCGATCGACGATCTTCACGTAACCGCGCGCATCCATCACGCCGACGTCGCCCGTCTTGAAGAAGCCGTCCGCGAACATGACCTTCGCGGTCTCGTCCGGCCGGTTCCAGTAGCCGGCCATCACCTGCGGCCCGCGGATGCAGATCTCGCCCGGCTCGCCGAGCGCGACGTCGTTGCCGGCATCGTCGCGGATCGCGACTTCGGTCGACGGCAGCGGCAGGCCGATCGTGCCGCTGTATTCGGTCGCCGTCACGGGGTTGCACGTCGCCACCGGCGACGTTTCGGACAGCCCGTATCCTTCGATGATCGCGGTACGCGTCTTTTCATACCAGCGCTTCGCGACGCCCTCCTGGATCGCCATGCCGCCGCCGTTGGCGATCACGAGCTTCGACAGGTCAAGCTGACCGAATTCGGGATGGTTCAGCAGCGCGTTGTAGAGCGTGTTGACGGCCGGAATCGTCGAGATCTGGTAGCCCTTCAGCTCCTTGATCATGCCGGCGATGTCACGCGGGTTCGGGATCAGGATGCCCATGCCGCCCGTCCGCATCGTCAGGAAACCGCAGACGGTCAGCGCGAACACGTGATACAGCGGCAGCGCGACAACTGTCACGAACTGTTCCACCTCCGGATACTTCTCGTGAGCCGGATGGTGCCAGGCGCCGGCCTGCAGCACGTTCGACACAATGTTCCGGTGCAGCAGCGTCGCACCCTTCGCGACACCGGTCGTACCGCCCGTGTACTGCAGGAACGCGACGTCGTCGGGGCCGATCTTCTGCGGCTTGAACGCCAGTCGCGCGCCCTCCGACAGCGCGGCCTTGAAGCGCGTGAACGACGGCAGCTGCCACGCAGGCACCATCTTCTTCACGTTGCGCACCACGTAATTGACGAGCCATCCCTTGATGCCCAGCAGATCGCCCATCGATGCGACGACCACGTGCTTGACGGCCGTATTGGCGATGACGGCCTGCAGCGTCGACGCGAAATTCTCCAGGATGACGATTGCCTCCGCACCGCTGTCCTTCAGCTGATGCTCGAGTTCGCGCGGCGTATAGAGCGGATTGACGTTGACGACGGTATAGCCGGCGCGCAGGACCGCGGCGATCGTCACCGGGTACTGCAGCACGTTCGGCATCATGATCGCGACCCGCGCCCCGCGCGCCAGGCCGCGGGATTGCAGCCATGCGCCGAACTGGCGCGACAGCTTGTCGAGTTCGCCGTACGTGATGCCCTTGCCCATGCAGACGAACGCGGTACGGTCGCGATACTGACGGAAGCTCTCGTCGAGCAGGTCCGGGACGGACGGATAAGGAGAGGAGTCAATTTCGGCTGGAACGCCGGGTGGGTACGATTTCAGCCAAATTTTGTCCATACCGCGCGTCTCCTCACAGATTTTCGAATGGTCGTGCTAAAACGCATCGTAACGGCTCCCCCGCCCCGAGACAACAGGGTTAGATGTCCACTTCGAACTTCCATATCAATTTCGTCTGATGATACGGCGATATTCGATCAAATCCGCTCAACTTCCACAAGACAATCGTAAAACGTCGCCGAATTCCCCAAATCGGTCAGCGCCTGACTCGTCACCTCGTTCGCGTTCCTGCCGTCCGGCGACAGCTTCTTCCACCAGATCGACAATCCGACGACGAGCCCGGCACGCGCCCGGTCGGTAATGCGCGCGAGCGCCTGCATCGAGCCGCGGTCATTGAAGATGCGGACGGTGTCGCCCTCCGCGATGCCGCGTGCATCGGCGTCGGACGGGTGCATGTCGAGGTGCGGCTCACCTTCCGTCGAGCGCAGGCTGTCGACGTTGACGAACGTGCTGTTCAGAAAGTGACGGGCCGGCGGCGAAATCATCGCCAGCGGATAGCGCGCGGCAAGCTCGGGCGCGGCTTCAGCCGACTCGAACGGCGGCAGGTAGTCAGGGACCGGGTCCATACCCATCTGTTCGAGCCGGGGGCTGTAAAACTCGCACTTGCCGGAGGGCGTGCGGAAACCACCATTCGCAAACGGCGCCTCCGGCAGCTTGAGCTTCAGCCAGCCGGCCTGCTTCAGCGTGTCCCAGTCGCTGTCGAGCGCCGGATCGTCCCAGCGAAGCGCCGCGCGAGCGACCTCTTCGTCGCTGTGATAAAGCGCCGGTTCGTCGAGTCCCATGCTGCGCGCGATCCCGCGGAAGATCTCCGTGTTGGGCCGCGCGTCACCCACCGGCGGAATCGCCGGCAGGTTCGCCATCACGTAGGTATGGCCGTACGACTTATGGACATCCAAATGCTCGAGCTGCGTCGTCGCCGGCAATACAATGTCGGCGAAATCGGCCGTATCTGTTTTGAAGTGCTCGAGAACGACCGTGAACAGATCGTCGCGCGCGAAACCTGCGGCCACCTTGGACGAATCGGGCGCGACCGCCACCGGATTCGAGTTGTACACGATCACCGCTTCGACTTTTGGCCCGAACGTCGCGTCGCCCGGGTGCAGCAGCGCGTCGCCGATCGCGTTCATGTTGATGATGCGCGGCAGCTTATGCGGCCAACCCGGCATCAGATCCGGACGCAGCAGCGCCGCCTGGTTGACCGGCGCGGATTCCGACGACGAGAGCAGCAGGCCGCCCGCCCGGTCGCGCCACGCCCCCGTCAGTGCCGGCAGGGTGGCAATCGCACGCACCGCATTGCCGCCGCCTCGAACACGCTGCATACCGTAGTTGAGGCGAATCGACGCCTTGCGCGTAGCGCCGTAGCGACGCGCAAGATCGACCAGCTCCGACGCATCGATGCCGCAGATCTGCGCAACGCGTTCCGGCGGATAGGACATTGCGCGCGCCTTGAGCGCGTCGAAGCCGAGCGTATGGTCGGCGATGTAGTCGTGATCGAGCAGGTTTTCGGTGATCAACACATGCATCATGCCGAGCGCAAACGCGCCATCGGTACCGGGCTTCAATGCAATGTGCTGATGGCATTTCTCCGCGGTCAGCGAACGATACGGGTCGATCGCGACCAGACGCGCGCCACGGCGCTTCGCTTCCTGGGCGCGGGTCCAGAAGTGCAGGCTCGATGCAATCGGATTCGCGCCCCATATCAGAATCAGTTCGCTTTCCTCGAAGTACTCGAGGTGCATGCCGACACTGCCGCCGTACGTGTATCGCAACCCCGCTGCGCCGGCCGCCGCGCAGATCGCACGCTCCAGCCGCGAAGCGCCGAGCTTGTGGAAGAAGCGTTGGGCAATGCCCTCGCCTTGCACGAGCCCCATCGTTCCCGCATAGCTGTACGGCACGATCGCTTCCGGCGCACGCGCGGCGATTTCACCGAGGCGACGTCCGATCTCATCGAACGCCTCGCTCCAGCTGATCGGCACGAAGCGCCCTTCCCCTTTTGCGCCGACGCGCTTGAGCGGGACAGTGAGGCGATCGGGATGGTGAACGCGATCCGCGTAGCGACTGACTTTCGTGCACAACACGCCCTGCGTCGGCGGATGGTCGGGGTCGCCCGTGACCTTGATTGCCTTGCCGTTCTCGACGGTCACACGCATTGCGCACGTGTCCGGACAATCATGCGGGCAAACGGCCCGGGCTACCTGGGTGGCGGCGTTCATCGTTTTGAATGCAGAGATGGGTGTTCGCAAATTTTACGTGGACGCGCCGAATAAAGCGTTCATTTCGCAGCGATTTTGGATGATCTGCGCGGCGGTCGAGTGGAAGGGTGGCGGGCTGCCACGGCCGGAAAGCTGATCATATGATCGCGTTTGTCGATACGCTGCGGAGGAGAAATTGTGGTCTTGATCGAAGATACGATCAATAAGCAATGTAAGCGTCATTTCGTGGCCGCATGGACAGAGCTGCAGCCGGTGTCCAAAGTGATGTCCGTTACTTCAAGTGATGGGGACTACTTTGGACACACGGGATGCGCGAGCGTCGAACCGCAAGGGCCGACCGAACTACACGCCGGAGTACAGACGGCAAGTTGCCGTCGCGGCGTGCGAGCCGGGTATTTCGGTGGCCAAGCTCGCGCAGGCGCACGGACTGAATCCCAATATGGTGTTCAAGTGGCGTCGGCAACTGCGGGCGGGCCTGTTTGAAGGCGTGGCGCACAGCACAGCGGTGTTGCTGCCTGTAGCGCTACCTGATGCACCGACCGGCGAAACTTCAGAACTGGCGTCGCTCGCTCTACAGCCTGTCGAGCCACATCGCGAGAGCGTATCGGCAGCGTCGGGCATCGAGATCGAACTGAACGGTGCCCGTGTACGCGTCACGGGCATGGTGGACCCCGTGCAGTTGCGCCTCGTGCTGCGCTGCCTGATGCCAGCATGATTGCGCCGCCAGGCGGTACCCGCGTATGGCTGGCAGCGGGCGTTACCGATATGCGCCGTGGCATGGATGGACTTGCCACGCTGGTGCAGTCAGCGCTCGGACGTGATCCCTTCTCGGGGCACATCTTCCTGTTTCGTGGGCGTCGCGGTGACCTCATCAAGATTTTATGGTGGAGCGGCGACGGCATGAACCTGTACGCGAAACGACTCGAGCGAGGACGCTTCGTGTGGCCGCAGGCGGACTCGGGAACAGTCCATCTGTCAGCTGCCCAACTGTCGATGCTGCTCGAGGGGATTGACTGGCGGCATCCAGAGCGGACGTGGCAGCCGACGCACGCCGCGTAACGCCGGGTGCGGGAACCCACAAGCGCGTGGGCTTCATTTACACTGGCTGCATGCCTGCCAACCATCTGCCCGATGACATCGCCGCCCTCAAGCGCATCGTTGCCTCGCGTGACGAGACCATCGCGCAGTTGCTGGCCGAGATCTCGAGGCTGAAGCGATGGCAGTACGGCCGCTCATCGGAGCGCATGACAGAATTGATGGACCAGCTGCAGCTCGCGCTCGGCGAGCTGCCTGTTCCTGAAGCAGATATGGCCGCACCGGCGAAGGTGCCTGATGCCGCGACTGCGGATACATCGGCTACTACGAACCTCAATTCGCTGCGCCGCAAACCGCGGCACTTCCCTGCCCATTTGCCTCGCGATACGGTTGTTCATACGCCAACGAGCTGCGGATGCCCGGAATGCGGCAAACAGATGCGCGCGCTCGGCGAAGACGTCTCGGAGGTGCTCGACTATGTACCCGGCTACTTCAAGGTACTGCGTCACGTACGTCCGAAGCTGAGCTGCCCGCGCTGTGCTGCAGTGGTACAGGAGCCAGCACCTTCGCGACCGATAGCGCGCTCGATGGCGGGTGCCGGGCTGCTCGCACAGGTCGTCGTCGCGAAGTACGCTGACCATACGCCGCTGTACCGGCAGGCCGGCATCTATCGCCGCGCCGGCATCGAACTGGATCGCGCGACACTGGCTTCGTGGGTGCGTGAAGCAGCGGCGCTACTGCGGCCGCTGTCTGATGCACTCGGCCGTTACGTGCGCGACGCAGACAAGATTCATACCGACGACACGCCCGTGCCTGTGCTGGAGCCGGGGCGTGGCAAGACACGCACAGCGCGCCTGTGGACCTATGTGCGGGATGACCGCCCTGCGGGAAGCCGCGCGCCACCAGCAGTCTGGTACAGGTACTCACCCGATCGCAAAGGTGAGCGACCTCGAGAACATCTTGCGGGCT
>NZ_BCPP01000160.1:0-9520 GCF_016586125.1 Burkholderia sp. E168m23 | reverse complement strand
CATCGTGGAAACGACTTCGCGGGTCTGCTGGTCGATCAGGGAAAGCGTCGCTTCGGCCGAGTTGAGAACGATCACGTTATTCGCGTGGGCGGCGGGCGCCAGGACGGCGGCGGCCAGCGCGAGCGTGCGGCCGAGGGAAAGGAAAGTGCGCATGAAGACTCACGTCGTGGAACAGCAGTCATTGTAGAACGTTCGGCGGGCCCCGCCGGTTGACCCATGCCGGCATTGCGCCGCTTCGACGCACGCCCCGCCTGCCGGACGAGCCGCGGCAGCAGGCGCCGTGCGGCCGGCCGGGGCCGGCCGCCGATGCCGGCCCGGCCCATCGAAGTTGCGCTAGCGCTGCATCGACTCCCAGACCTTGTGCAGACGCTTGACAGAGACCGGCATCGGCGTGCGCAGTTCCTGCGCGAACAGCGAAATCCGCAGTTCCTCGAGCAGCCAGCGGAATTCCGCGAGCCGCGCATCGGCGACGCCGCCGCGCTGCGACACCGCGCGCTGGTACTGCTGGGCGAGCGGCAGCAGGTCGGCCGACTGCTTCGCGTCGCGCGCCGGATCGGCCTTCAGCTTGTCGATCCGCAGCGCGATGCCCTTCAGGTAGCGCGGGAAGTGCGCAAGCTGAGCGTAAGGCGTGTCGATCACGAAACGCTTGCCGACCAGCGCGGCCAGTTGCTGCTGCAGGTCCGCATGGGCCTGCGCGAACGGCTTCGCCTGCGCGAGCTTCTTCACGAGGCCCGCGTATTCGGCCAGGATCTGCCCGACGAGCCGCGCGATTTCCTGCGCGAGCAGGTTCAGGCGGCTGCGGCCCTCGTCGCGGCGCGCGTGGAAGCTCGCGTCGTCGTCGGGCAGCGGGTCCTGCAGGCACGCGCGGTCGAGCGCCGTATCGATCAGCTGGTCGCGCAGCTCGTCCTGCGTGCCGAGCGACATGTACTGCATCGCCATCTCGCGCAGGCCCGGCAGGTTCTTTTCGAGGAACTTGATCGGCTCCTTCAGCTGCAGCGCGAACAGCCGCCGCAAGCCGGCCCGGTGGATGCGCGCGGCCTCCTCCGGCGAATCGAACACCTCGACGTCGCAATGCGTGCCGCGGTCGACGAGCGCCGGATAGCCGTACAGCGTCTGGCCGCGCCGGCGGATTTCCAGCAGCTCGGGCAGCTTGCCGAAATTCCACGTCGTCAGGTTCTCGTACAGCGCGGTCGCGCCGGTTTCCGCCGCGGTGGCCGTCTGCGGCGCCGCGCCCTTGCCCGGCTTGCCGCCCTTCGCCGCCGAACCCGGCGCGGCAGCGGGCGCCGGCGTATCGCCTGCGTCGCCCGCGCCGGCATCGGCGCCGCCGGTCGCGATCGTCGACGCCGCCGCGATCTTCTGGAACTGCTGCTGCGCCTGCGCGCCCAGTTCCTGGCGAAGCTGCGCGAGATTGCGCCCCATCGCGAGCTGGCGGCCGTGCTCGTCGATCACCTTGAAGTTCATGAACAGGTGCGCGGGCAACGTCTCGAGCTTGAAGTCGGCCGTTTTCATCGCGACCTGCGTCTCGCCGCGCACGTCGGCGATCAGCGCCTCGACGAGCCCACCCGCACCGAAGCGCTCGCGGCCCATCCGCTCGACGAAGCCGGCCGCGTACTCGGGCAGCGGCACGCAGTGCCGGCGCAGCTTCTGCGGCAGCGACTTCAGGAGCAACTGCACCTTTTCCTTCAGCATCCCCGGCACGAGCCACTCGCAACGGCGCGCGTCGACCTGGTTCAGCGCGAAGAGCGGCACCGCGAGCGTCACGCCGTCGCGCGGCGTGCCCGGCTCGAAATGATACGTGAGCGCCATCTCGACGCCGGCCATCGTCGCGCGCTTCGGAAACAGGTCGGTCGTGACGCCGGCCGCCTCGTGGCGCATCAGGTCGTCGCGCGACAGGTACAGCAGCCGCTGCTTGTCCTCCGCCTGGCCGCCCTTCTTCACCTCGTCGCGATACCAGCGCTCGAACGCGGCGCCCGTGTGGATGCCTTCGGGAATCGCCTGGTCGTAGTACGCGTAGATCAGCTCGTCGTCGACCAGCACGTCCTGGCGGCGCGACTTGTGTTCGAGCTGCTCGATGTCGGCGAGCAGCTTGCGGTTGTGCGCGAAGAACGGCAGCTTCGTGTCGAATTCGCCTTCGACCAGCGCACCACGGATGAACAGCTCGCGGGCGCGCGCCGGGTCCTGCTTGCCGAACGCAACGCGCCGCCGGTGGTAGATCGGCAGCCCGTACAGCGTCGCGCGCTCGAATGCGCTGACCTGCGCCGGACGCTTCTCCCAGTGCGGCTCCGACAACGATTTCTTCAGCAGGTGCGCGCCGATCTTCTCGACCCACTCGGGCTCGATCTTCGCGAGGCAGCGCGCGTACAGCCGGCTCGTCTCGACCAGTTCGGCCGCCATCACCCAGCGGCCGGCCTTCTTCGCGAGCGCGGAGCCCGGCCACAGGTAGAACTTGATGCCACGCGCGCCAAGGTAATGCGGATCGTCGTCGGCCTTCATCCCGAGGTTGCCGAGCAGGCCCGTCAACAGGGCCAGATGAATCTGCTCGTAGGTGGCCTCGACTTCGTTGAGTCGCCAGCCGTGCTCGCGCACGACCGTCAGCAGCTGCGAATGGACGTCGCGCCATTCGCGCAGCCGCAGGTGCGACAGGAAGTTCTGCCGGCACGCGTCGATCAACTGGCGATTCGACTTCTTGTGCGCGACGGCCTCTTCGAACCACGCCCAGATCTTCAGCCACTGCAGGAATTCGGAGCGCTCGTCGGCGAACCGGCGATGCGCGTGGTCGGCCTGCTCCTGCGCCTCGATCGGGCGGTCGCGCGGGTCCTGCACGGACAGCGCGCTCGCGATGATCAGCACCTCGCGCAGCGACTGCTGGTCGCGCGCGGCGAGAATCATCCGGCCGACGCGCGGGTCGAGCGGCAGCCGCGCCAACTCGCGGCCGAGCGGCGTCAGCGCGTTGTCGTCGTCGACCGCGCCGAGTTCGTTGAGCAACTGGTAGCCGTCCGCGATCGCGCGGCCGGGCGGCGGTTCGAGGAACGGGAACGATTCGATCGCCGTCAGGTGCAGCGATTTCATCCGCAGGATCACCGACGCGAGCGACGAGCGCAGGATTTCCGGGTCGGTGAAGCGTGCGCGCGCCTGGTAGTCGCTTTCCTCGTACAAGCGGATGCAGACGCCATCGGCCACGCGGCCGCAGCGGCCCGCACGCTGGTTCGCGGCCGCCTGCGAGATCGACTCGACCTGCAGCTGCTCGACCTTGTTCCGGTACGAATAGCGCTTCACGCGCGCGAGGCCGGTGTCGACCACGTAGCGGATGCCCGGCACCGTCAGCGAGGTTTCGGCCACGTTGGTCGCGAGCACGATCCGGCGCGCGTTCGACGCCTTGAACACCTTGTCCTGGTCGGCCGCCGACAGCCGCGCGAACAGCGGCAGGATCTCGGTGTGGCGGCGGATGATGCTTGCGCAGCGCCTCGGCCGCCTCGCGGATCTCGCGCTCGCCGGGCAGGAACACCAGCACGTCGCCAGGGCCTTCGCGGCACAGCTCGTCGACCGCGTCGACGATCGCGTCCATCAGGTCGCGCTCGGCCTCGCGCGCGGTCTTCACGCGATCGCGGCCGCCCGTGCCTTCGGCGTTCTTCACCGCCGGGCGATCCTCGGCCACCGGGCGGTAGCGCATCTCGACCGGATACAGCCGCCCGCTCACCTCGATCACGGGCGCCGGACGCTCGTCGGTACCGAAATGGCGCGCGAAACGGTCGGCATCGATCGTCGCGGACGTGACGATCAGTTTCAGGTCCGGCCGCCGCGGCAGGATTTCCTTCAAATAGCCGAGCAGGAAGTCGATGTTCAGGCTGCGCTCGTGCGCCTCGTCGATGATCAGCGTGTCGTACGCCTTCAGCAGCGGATCGGTCTGCGTCTCGGCGAGCAGGATGCCGTCCGTCATCAGCTTGACGGATGCGCCCGGCGCGAGGTTGTCGGTGAAGCGCACCTTGTAGCCGACCACCTCGCCGAACGGCGTGCCGAGTTCCTCGGCGATGCGGCGGCCGGTCGACGATGCGGCCAGGCGCCGCGGCTGCGTATGGCCGATCAGGCCCGTGCCGCCGGCGCCGAGGCCGCGGCCGAGATCGAGACAGATCTTCGGCAACTGCGTGGTCTTGCCCGAGCCGGTTTCGCCGCAGACGATGACAACCTGATGACCGGCGATCGCGCGCGCGATTTCGTCGCGCTTGCCCGACACGGGCAGGCTTTCGGGGTACGTGATCGGCGGGACGGGATTCGGTGCCACCGCGGCGCGCGGCGCACGCTCGCGGCGCGGGGCGCGCTCGCCGGTTGTCTGCGGCGCGCCCTTCGCGGCCGGCTGGCGCGCGTCGCCGCGCCGTTCGTCATTGCGCGGCCCGCGCGGTGCGGGTGCCGGCTTGCCCGCCGGCGTGCCCTGCTGCTGGCGCGACGGCTGGCCCTGCTGCTCGCGCGCATCGGCCGCACCATCCGGGTGCTTCGCCGACGGCGTATTGGCCCGCGTCGGCGCGGGACTTTTAGAAACATTCGACATGGGGGCGCATTATAATCCCGCCCATGAATTCCCAAACCGACCTCCCTCCCGCCCAGACCGGCGCCGCGACGCCGCCGGCCGCCGACGATTCGGCCGCCAGCCACGCGCAGTTCGTCGACTGGATGCGCTCCGTCGCGCCCTATATCCACAAGTTCCGCAACAGCACGTTCGTCGTGGGGTTCGGCGGCGAGGTGGTGCAGCAGGGTCTGCTGAACGCGCTCGTGTCCGACATCGCGCTGTTGCAGGCGATGGGCATCCAGATCGTGCTGGTGCACGGCTCGCGCCCGCAGGTCGAGGAGCAGTTGAGCCTGCACGGCGTCGAATCCGAGTTTTCGCACGGGCTGCGCATCACCGATGCGCGCGCGCTCGAATCCGCGAAGGAAGCGGCCGGCGAAGTGCGTCTCGACATCGAGGCCGCGATCAGCCAGGGTCTGCCAAACTCGCCGATGGCGCACGCGCACATCAGCGTCGTGTCCGGCAACTTCGTGACCGCACGGCCGGTGGGGATTCTCGACGGGGTCGATTTCGCGCACACGGGCATCGTGCGCAAGATCGACGCCGAATCGATCCGTCATTCGCTCGCGAGCCGCAAGCTCGTGCTGCTGTCGCCGCTCGGTTTCTCGCCGACCGGCGAGGCCTTCAACCTGTCGATGGAAGACGTGGCGTCGGCGGCCGCGATCGCGCTGCGCGCCGACAAGATCATCTTCCTGACCGACGGGCCCGGCATCGTCGACGACGAAGGCGAGCTGGTGCGCGAAATGTCGCTCGACGCGGCGGCCGAGCTGCTCGATTCCGGCAACATCCAGGGCGACGACGCGTTCTTCCTGAAGCACTCGATCCGCGCGTGCCGCGGCGGCGTGACCCGGGCCCACCTGATCCCGCAGTCGCTCGACGGCAGCATGCTGCTCGAACTGTTCCTGCACGACGGCGTCGGCACGATGATCTCGTACGAGAACCTCGAAAGCCTGCGCGAGGCGACGCCGGACGACGTCGGCGGCATCCTGTCGCTGATCGAGCCGCTCGAGTCCGACGGCACGCTGGTGCGGCGCGGCCGCCACCAGATCGAACGCGACATCGACCACTTCTCGGTGATCGAGCACGATGGCGTGCTGTTCGGCTGCGCGGCGCTGTACCCGTACCAGCAGGAGAAGATCGGCGAGATGGCGTGCCTGACGGTCGCACCGGAAGCGCAGGGCTCAGGCGACGGCGAACGCCTGCTCAAGCGCATCGAGCAGCGCGCCCGCGCGCGCGGCCTCACGCACATCTTCGTGCTCACGACGCGCACCGAGCACTGGTTCCTCAAGCGCGGCTTCGTCAAGGTCAGCGTCGACGACCTGCCGGAAGACCGCCGCAAACTCTATAACTGGCAGCGCAAGTCGCTCGTGCTGATGAAGCAGCTCTGAGCGCAGGCACGACTGCCCTTCCCCCCAGACACCGATTACAGGAGAAGTACACGATGGCTCGAATGATCCAATGCGCGAAGCTCGGCAAGGAAGCCGAAGGCCTCGATTTCCCGCCGCTGCCGGGCGAACTCGGCAAGCGCATTTACGAGAGCGTCTCGAAGGAAGCATGGCAAGGCTGGCTCAAGCAGCAAACGATGCTGATCAACGAAAACCGCCTGAACATGGCCGACCCGCGCGCGCGCCAGTACCTGATGAAGCAGACGGAGAAGTACTTCTTCGGCGACGGCGCGGACCAGGCGTCCGGCTACGTGCCGCCGACGGAAGGCTGAAGCGACGCTCGACTCGCGACGGCCGGCCGCGCCGATCTCGTCGTGACTTGAAGCAAACGCCCGAGCAAACGGCACCGTGGATCGCACGGTGCCGTTTGCTTTTGGGCTGCGTGATCGGAACGAGTCGAGGCTGCGCCACGCGCACTCGGTCCGACGCGCGATGCCGACGGAGCGCCGAATCACCGAATTGCCGAATCGCGAGCGTGCCGAATCACGCCGGCCTCCCCGGCTCACCCCGCCGGTTTCAACGTGCCGCGATCGTCCGGCTGCACCGGCTCGCCGACCGGACGATCGGCGCTCGCGCCTTCGGTGCCCCACTCGGCCGCATCGCTGCGCTCGGCGCTCGACAGCTCGTCGGCGCGATATCCGGTGCGATTGAGCAGCGCCAGCATGCACGCCAGCGACACGAGCGCGTACAGCCCCGACGCGATCGCGACGCCGACGATGCTGCCGGTCGCATTGAGAATCGCCTGCGCGAGCACCGGCGTGCCGCCGCCGGCGACCAGCGCGCTCAACTGATATGCGAGCGACAGGCCCGTATAGCGGATGTTGGCCGGGAACACGCGGGCGAGCACGCCGCCGACCGCACCATAGAACATCGCCGACGGAATCGTCGAGATGCACATGCCCGCGACGGCGACCCAGTACGAACGCGTCGCGAGCGCATGGAACATCACGGGCATCAGCACGATTTCCGGAATCAGGATCCAGCACATCGCGCGCCGCATGTCGACCTTCGACACGAACCACGCGCCGACCGGCTGCATCAGGAATTGCACGACGAGCGAGATCGACAGGATGCCGAGGAACGTGCCCTGCGCGTAACCGAGTTCCTTGGTCGCCCACGACAGAGCGAACGTGCTGCGGAAATACGTGACGTTGATCACCGGCAGCGTGCCGGCCGCGAGCAGCACGACGACCCAGTGATCGCGCACGACCTCGCGCAGCGGCAGCTTCACCGTGCGCTTGCGCGCGAGCACACGCTGCATGTCGACCGACTCCTCGAGCCTCAGCCGGATCACCATGCCGATGATCACGAGCACGGCCGACAGCAGGAACGGAATGCGCCAGCCCCACATCAGGAACGACGGGGTCGGCAGCGTGCTCAGCGCGAAGAATGCCGCCGTGGCCAGCAGGTTGCCGGTGGGCGAGCCTTGCTGCGCGAACGCCGCATACAGGATGCTGCGATGCTTCGGCGCATTCTCGCTCGCGATCAGCACCGCGCCGCCCCACTCGCCGCCGACCGCGATGCCCTGCAGCACGCGCAGCGCGACGAGGCCCGCCGGCGCCCAGACGCCGATCGACGCGTAACCGGGCAGCAGGCCGATGCCGGTCGTCGCGAGCCCCATCATCACCAGCGTGATCACGAGCGCGGTCTTGCGGCCGACGCGATCGCCGAGATGGCCGAACACGATGCCGCCAAGCGGCCGCGCGGCGAAGCCGGCCCAGAACGTGACGAACGCGAGCAGCGTCGCGACGCCGGGGTCCATCGTGCTCGAAAAGAACACCTTGCCGAACACGAGCGCCGCGGCCGTGCCGTAGATGTAGAAGTCGTACCACTCGATCGTGGTGCCGACGAACGCCGCGAGGGCGGCGCGGCCGGGCCGCGGTTGTGCTGCGGGCGGGGATTGCGGACGGCTCATCGATGTCTCCATATTGTGATGATCGGGGGCGCGACTCGCGCGCGCCTTTCCCGGGTGGCCGGCATCACGCCGCCGGCCGGCGGCGTCGTGTCAGTCGGGCGGCGACTCGCCGGCTGCCGTCTTCAGCACGCCGGCATCGAGCAGTTGTTGCTGAAGCACGCGATCGACGCCGAGCCGGTCGAGCACCGCGCGCGTGTCGCGGCCGAGCGCGGGCGGCGCCGACCGGTAGGTGGCCGGCGTGCGCGACAGCTTCACCGGCGACGCGGTGCCGCGATACGCGCCGATCTCGACGAACAGGTTGCGATGTAGCGCATGCGGATCGTGCGCGACGTCGGCCACCGTGCGCACCGGCCCGCACGGCACGCCGGCCGCCATCAGGTCGCGCGCGAGCGGCTCGCACGCGTGCGCGATGAGCCGCGCTTCCAGTTCGGCCTTCAGCTCGGGCCGGTGCGCACAGCGGCTGCGGTTGTCGACGAAGCGCGGATCGGCGGCGAGCGCCGGCGCGCCGAGATGCGCGACCAACCGTGCGAACTGCCGGTCGTTGCCGACCGCGAGGAAGATCGGCACGGTCGCCGTGCGGTAGCTGTCGTACGGCGCGATGTTCGGATGCGCGTTGCCGCTGCGTTCCGGCACGCGGCCCGAGCCGAAGAAATTCGGCAGGTGCGGATGCAGCAGCGACACGCCGCAGTCGTACAGTGCGACGTCGATCGACTGCCCGCGCCCGCTCTTCTCGCGCTCCGCGAGCGCCAGCAGGATGCCGGCGAGCGCGTTGAGCCCCGTGACCATGTCGACGATCGGCAAACCGATGCGGGTCGCGTCGCCGTCGCGTTCGCCGTTCACGCTCATCAGCCCGGCCATCGCCTGGATCACCGCGTCGTAGCCCGGCAGCCCGCCGAGCGGACCGTCGGCGCCGAAGCCCGTCACCGCGCAGTGGATCAGGCGCGGCAAGCGCGGCTGCAGGTCGCGTGCGTAGTCCATCCCCCAGCGCGCGAGCGTGCCGGGCTTGAAATTCTCGACGAGCACGTCGGCTTCTTCGAGCAGGCGCCACAGGATCGCGCGCCCTTCGTCGTGCGACAGGTCGAGCGCGAGCCCTTCCTTGTTGCGGTTCACGCCCATGAAGTACCACGCCGTGTCGCCGAGGAACGGCGGCCCCCAGCCACGCGTCTCGTCGCCGGCGGGCGGCTCGATCTTGACCACCGTCGCGCCGTGGTCGGCGAGCGCCTGCGTGCAGTACGGGCCGCCGAGCACCCGGCTCAGGTCGACGACCTTCAGGCCGTCCAGTGCGCCACGCGTCGGGTTCATCGCTCGACCTCCGGCAGCAGGTCGAGCGCCATGTCGAGCGCGACCGGCAGGCCGCGCAGCAGCGCGTCGGACGCGGCCGATTCGTCGTCGCGCGGGGCCGGCGCGAGCGGATCGACAGGCAGCAGCTTGTGCCGCACGATCAGGTGCGCGAGCGCGAGACGCCGGAAATCCGGCGCGAGCCGTGCGCCCTCGCAGGCCATCAGCACGGCCGCGCTCGCGTAATACAGCGCGGACGCGGCCTGCCGCACGCGCGCGTCGTCGCCTTCCCCGGCCACCCTCGCAAGTGCATCGCATGCCCGT
>NZ_BCPP01000159.1:0-9549 GCF_016586125.1 Burkholderia sp. E168m23 | reverse complement strand
TGCGCTATACGCGCGAAGCACGGAAAAGCGGCGGCAACGCGTCGTCGCGGCAGGTCGCGATCGCGCTGCCGGGCGACGCGCAGCCGTCGCTCACGGGGACGATGGATTTCGTCGACAACCGCCTCGACGACTCGACCGGCACGCTGCGCCAGCGTGCGCGCGTCGCGAATCCGGACCGGCGCCTGAGCCCCGGCCAGTTCGGCCGCGTGTATCTGTCGAGCCGCGTCGCGCACCCTGCGCTGCTCGTGCCGGATGCGGCGGTCGCGACCGATGCGACGCGCCGCGTGCTGTACTTCGTCGACGCGAACGGCACCGTCGCGATCCGCCCGGTGACGCCCGGCCGCCTGTACGGCAACCTGCGCGAGATCGACGCGGGGCTGAACGCGGGCGATACCGTGATCGTCGACGGCTTCCAGCGCGTGCAGGCCGGCGACAAGGTCAAGGCCGTGCCGCGCGCGATCGAAGCGGCCGCGGTGGCCCGCGCGGCGAGCGGCACGACCGGGAGCGCGCAATGAACCTCGGCCGCCTGTCCGTCCAGCAGCCGGTGCTCGCGATCGTCCTGTCGATCGTGCTGACGATCGCCGGCGCGCTGGCCTATTTCTCGCTCGCGGTATCCGAGTATCCGGACATCGCGCCGCCGACCGTCGTGATCCAGGCGACCTATCCGGGCGCCTCCGCGGAAACGGTCTCGCAAACGGTGTCGACGCCGATCGAACTGGAAGTGAACGGCGTGGAAGACATGCTGTACATGTACAGCCAGGCGACGTCCGACGGCAGCCTGAACATCACCGTGACGTTCAAGCCCGGCACCGACGTCGACAAGGCGCAGGTGCTCGTGCAGAACCGCGTCGCGCTCGCAACGCCGCGCCTGCCCGAGCCCGTGCAGCGCAGCGGCGTGTCGGTACGCAAGTCGTCGCCGACGCAGCTCGGCACGATCTTCCTGTACTCGCCGGACCAGCGCTACGATCCGCTGTACGTATCGAACTATGCGATCCGCAACGTCGCGGACGTGCTCAAGCGAATCGAAGGCGTAGGCGACATCAACGCGCTCGGCGCGCGCGAATACTCGATGCGCATCTGGCTCGACCCCGAGCGCGTCGCGTCGTTCGGCCTGAGCCCGGCCGACCTGATCGCCGCGGTACGTTCGCAGAACACGCAGCTCGCGGGCGGCGTGGTCGCGCAGGCGCCGATCACGAACCAGGCGTTCCAGCCGAACCTGATCTTCGAGGGGCGGCTCAAGCGCCCCGAGGACTTCAGCGACATCGTCGTCAAGCAGGGCAAGGACGGCAGGCTCGTACGGCTGAAGGACGTGGCTCGCGTCGAAGTCGGCGCGCTCGCGTATGCGACCGACAGCTACATGCTGCGCCATCCGACGATCGCGCTGCAGGTGCTGCAGCAGCCCGGCGCGAATGCGGTCGCGACGATGGCCGCGGTCGAGAAGAAGATGGCCGAACTGTCCCGCGACTTCCCGAAGGGCATCGTCTACAACATCGGCTACAACCCGACCGCGTTCATCGGCGACAGCATCCACGAACTCGTCAAGACGATCTACGAAGCCGTCGTGCTCGTCGTGTTCGTCGTGCTGCTGTTCCTGCAGGGCTGGCGGCCGTCGATCATCCCGATCCTGTCGATTCCGGTGTCGCTCGTCGGCACGTTCGCGGCGATGGCCGTGCTCGGCTATTCGATCAACAACCTGACGCTGTTCGGCCTCGTGCTCGCGGTGGGGATCGTCGTCGACAACGCGATCGTCGTGGTCGAGAACGTCGAGCGGCACCTGGCGGCCGGCGCCGGGCCACGCGACGCGACGCTGCTGACGATGAAGGAAGTCGGCGGCGCGCTGTTCGCGATCACGCTCGTGCTGTGTGCGGTGTTCGTGCCGACCTCGTTCATTCCCGGCATCTCGGGCCAGTTCTTCCGCCAGTTCGGCGTGACGATCGCCGTGTCGACCGCGATCTCGTTCTTCACGTCGGTGACGCTCGCGCCCGCGCTGTCGGCGATGATGCTGAAAGCGCACGCGGGCGACCATGACGCACCCGCGCCGACATCACGCATCGCCACGCTGTTCGCGCCGGCGCTGCGCGTCGCGCGACGCTTCTCGAACGCGTTCAACCGCCTGTTCCAGCGCCTGTCCGATGCGTATGGCCGGCTGGTCCGGAAAGTCGTCCGGATCATCCCCGCCATGACCGCACTGTACGTGGTACTGATCGCCGCGACCGGCTACCTGCTCGTATCGAGCCCGAAGGGCTTCATTCCCGCGCAGGATCGCGGCTACCTCGTCGTGCTCGTGCGGATGCCCGACGGCGCGACGCTCGAACGCACCAGCGCGGTCGCCCGCAAGATCGAGGACATCGCGCTGTCGGTGCCCGGGGTCGCGCGCGTACCGGTGTTCTCCGGCGTCAACGCGGCGACCGGCACGAACTCGGCGAACAGCGCCGGCCTGTTCCCGGTGTTCCAGCCCTGGCCGGAACGCAAGGCGCGCGGCCTGACGATCGATACGATCGCCGCCGAGATGCGCAAGCGGCTCGCGACCATCACCGAAGCGTCGATCGTGGTCGCGATGCCGCCGCCGGTGCAGGGCCTCGGCAGCACGGGCGGCTTCGCGATGCGGCTCGAAGACCGCAACGGCCTCGGCACCGCCGCGCTCGCGAAGGCCACGCAGGATCTCGTCGCGGCCGCGAACCGCACGCCCGGCATGGTCGGCGTCTACACGCCCTACTCCGCGACGAGCCCGCAGGTGCACGTCGAACTCGACCGCGAGAAGGCCGAGATGCTCGGCGTGCCGAGCCAGGCGATCAACGATGCGGTCGAGACGTATTTCGGTTCGACCTATATCAACGACTTCAACATCGTCGGGCGCACCTATCGCGTGACCGCGCAGGCGGACCTGCCGTTCCGCGTCGGCGCGTCGGATCTCGCGCGGCTGAAGGTGCGCAACCGCGACGGCGAGATGGTGCCGATCGGCAGCGTGACGCGCATCGACGACATGCTCGGCGTCGATCGCGCACCGCGCTACAACCTGTATCCGGCCACCGAAATCAACGGCGATACCGCGCCGGGCCTCGGCTCGGGCTTTGCAATCAAGACGATGGAGACGCTGGCGAAGCAGGTGCTGCCGCCCGGCATTTCGTTCGAGTGGACCGATCTGTCGTATCAGCAGACCACGGCCGGCAACACGGGGCTGCTCGTGTTCCCGCTGTGCGTGCTGCTCGTCTACCTGGTGCTCGCCGCGCAGTACGGCAGCTGGAGCCTGCCCGTCTCGATCCTGCTGATCGTGCCGATGTGCCTGCTGGCCGCCTCGCTCGGCGTACGCGCGCTCGGCCAGGACGTGAACATCCTCACGCAGATCGGCTTCATCGTGCTGGTCGGGCTCGCCGCGAAAAACGCGATCCTGATCGTCGAGGTTGCCAGGCAGCTGGAGGCCGACGGCACCGAGCTCGTCGAGGCCGTCGTCGAGGCATGCGTGCAGCGGCTGCGCCCGATCGTGATGACGTCGCTCGCGTTCATCCTCGGCGTGCTGCCGCTCGTGATCTCCGAAGGCGCGGGCGCGGAAATGCGCCAGGCCGTCGGCGCGGCGGTGTTCTTTGGGATGATCGGCGTGACGTTCTTCGGGCTGCTGTTTACGCCCGTGTTCTATGTGATGGTTCGCCGGCTCGCGATGCGCAAGACCGCTATCGCAGCCGTCGCGACGGAGGCTGTGCAATGAAGTTCGTTCGACTCGTGGCCGCGCTGTCCGCGGCGGCCGTCCTGACCGCGTGCACGAGCGCGCCGGTCGCCACCGTCACCCCGCCGCCGCTGGCCGCGACCTATGCGAACGCGGATCTCGCGGCCGGCGGCCCGGCCGCCGATACCGGTGCGTGGTGGCATGGCTTCCACGACCCGATCCTCGACCGGCTGGTCGACACCGCGCTCGCGAACAACCTCGACCTGCAGGCGGCCGTCGCACGCATCGACGCGGCCCGCGCGGTGCGGATCGGCGCGGCGTCGCAATGGTTCCCGTCCGTCGACCTGAATGCCGGTGCCGGCCGTCAACGGCTGTCCGCATCGCAGGCGTTCCCGACCGATACGCCGACGACCGGCAACGCGTTCGACCTGAATGCGAACCTCGCATGGGAGATCGACATCTTCGGCCGCATCCGCCAGGGTGTGTCGGCAGCCGACGCGGATATCGCATCCGCGCAAAACGATGCGGCGGCCGTGCGGATCGCGACGATCGACGAAACGGTACGCACCTACGTGACGGTGCGCGGCCTCGAACAGCGGCTCGCGCTGGTCGAGGCCAACGCGTTGAGCCAGCGCGGCACCGAGGAATCGACACGGCGCCTGTTCGACGCGGGCGTCGTGCCGATCGCCGACGTCGACCGCGCAGCCGCGCAGACGGAAACGACGCTGGCCGAGCTGCCCGCGCTGCAACTGCAGCGGCAGGCCGCGATCCACCGGCTGTCGATCATCACCGCATCGACGCCGCAGGACATCTATGCGCGGCTCGACCCGCCCGCGCCCGAGCCGGTGTGGACCGCCGGCGCGCCGGGCATCGGCACGCCGGCCGACCTGCTGCGCCGGCGGCCCGACGTGCGCGCGGCCGAGGCACGCGTCGTCGCGGCCTATGCGCGCATCGGCGTCGCCGAGGCCGACCTGAAGCCGCACCTGCAACTGATCGGGGTGATCGGCGCGGCGATCGACGGTTTCTCGGGCGCGTCGCTCGCACGTTCGCTCGCGTGGATGGCCGGCGCCGGCGCGAGCGCGCCGCTGTTCGACGGCGGCCGGCGCCGCAGCGTCGTCGCGTTGCGGCGCGCGCAGGCCGACCAGGCGCTCGCCGCCTATCGCACGACCGTGCTGACGGCCGTCGGCGACGTCGAGACATCGGTGGCCGCGACCGCCCGAAATCACGGCCGGACCGAGCGCCTCGAGCGCGCGGTATCGAATGCGCGGGGTGCGTACACGCAGATCAACCGGTCGTGGCGCAGCGGCGAATCGGCGTTCATCGATACGCTGGAAGTGCAGCGTGCGCTGCTCGCGGCCGAGGATTCGCTCGCACAGGCGCGCACCGAGGAAACGCTGAGCCGGGTCAGGCTGATGAGTGCGCTGGGGCAGTAAGCGCGCGGTTCGGGTTCGATCGATGCGCGAAGGGCGACGGGTTCGATGTCATGCGAACCCGTCGCCCTTTTACGTGGCGTGAACCCGTGCGGGCGGCATCGACATCAATCAATGTCGCCGCCTGCCTTCAACTGCGCGCTCACATAGTCGAGAAAGCTGACGATGCGCGACGACAGCGTCGTGTTGCGATAGAACACCGCATGAATCGGCTGGCGGAACTCGAGGGTGTCGTCGACGAGCAGTTCGACGAGGCTGCCATCGCGGCGATGCGTGCCCGTCATGTAGTCGGCGAGGCATACGACGCCCGCGCCATTGAGCGCGAGCGTCAGCAGCGTCTCGCCGCTCGACGCCTGCAACGCCGGATGAATGCGGTACACGCCATCGTCCGCGGTGCGCAGCGGCCAATGGTTCAGCGTTTCCGGCTGCACGAAGCCGAGCAGCGTATGGTTCGCGAGATCGGCGACGCTCGCCGGCACGCCGGCTTTCTCCAGATAGGCCGGGCTCGCCAGAATGCGCAGCCGGCTGCTGCCGAGCCGGCGCGCGTGCAGCGTCGAATCGCGCAGCTCGCCGATCCGGATCGCGACGTCGGTGCGGTGTTCGAGCAGGTCGATGATTTCGTCGCTCGTATGAAGTTCGGCCTCGATCGCCGGATACGCGTCGCGAAAGCCCGGCATCATCGGCGCGATCACATGCTGCATGAACGGCATCGCCGCATTGATCCGCAACCGCCCGGCCGGCGCCTCGCGCTGGCTGACGATCTGTTCCTCGGCGAATTCGACCGACGCGATGATCTCGCGCGCGTAGTCGAGAAAGAGCTTGCCCTCCTCGGTCATTTCGAGGCGGCGTGTCGTGCGGCGGATCAGCGTGGTGTCGAGTTTTTCCTCGAGGCGCCGCAGAATCCGGCTCATCACCGAGGTCGGCTGATGCAGTTTGTCCGCCGCGCCCGTCAATGAACCGGTATCGGCGATGGTCACGAACGCGAGCATCTCGTCGAGGGTCGTCTTCATGGTCGGCAGTCGTCAGCGGTGTCAGGGACCGTCACGATAGTGCCGCCGCGCCGCTTTGATAAGCGGGCTCGCGCGCGAATCATAGTTGATTTCGATTCAATAATGAGCGGAGAATATTGTCGGAATATTCGGACGTGAAACGGGCGGCCGGGCCTGCAAGCACGTGCGGATCGACGCGCGTTTCAGCAGGCAACGCGGTGCGGCAGCGTCAGGCCGCGACGGGCATCTCGTGGCGAATCCAGTCGAGCATCGCGCCGTGCCGCGGCGCCCACCCGAGTTCCCGTCGCGCCCGCAGCGCCTTCACGCGGCTGTTCGAGGCGAGCGAGAAATGCGCGCGCGAGTGACCGAGCACCTCGGCGGCATCGGCGACGTCCCATTCGACGACCGACCGCAAACCGAGCCGCGCGGCGAGCGCGAGACCGATTTCCGCGAACGACGCTTCGCCGTTTTCCGCGAAGTAGAACGCGCCCGGCGGCGCGGCATGGACCGCGTGCAGATAGAGATCGGCGACATCGTCGACGTGCACGTTCGACCAGCGGTTCAGCCCCTTGCCGATCACGCGCACCGCGCCGGCGTCGCGCGCGATGGCCGCGAGCAGCGGCAGTTGCGCGCTGTCGCGACGCAGCCCGAGCCCGTCGCCATAGATCATGCTGTTGCAGATCACGGCCGAGCGGATGCCGAGGGTGGCGGCCGACATCACGAGCCGGTCGATCGCGCGGCGCTCGGCCTTCGCGGGATGGACGATCGGCGTCGTTTCGTCGAACACGATCGCGTCGCCGTGCGCGCCCTGCGCATCGTCCGCGATCACGCTCGTGCCGCTCGTGTGCAGGAACGCCTTGCCCGAGCCGCTCAGCGCCGCGATGATCGTCTCGACGGCCTCGCGGTGATCGCTGTTCGCCGCGTTGACGACGCAATCCGCGTCGCGCGCGAACGCATGCAGCAGCGCCGTATCGTCGAGCGTGCCGACGACCGGCATGATGCCGGCCGCCGCGAGTTTCGCGGCGTTGTCGCCATCGCGCGTCAAACCGGTGACGACGTGCCCGGCCGCGACGAGCCGCGCGGCCACCGATCCGCCGATGTAGCCGGTCGCGCCCGTCACGAATATCCTGCTGCCTTTCATCCGCTGCTCCGGGAAGCGAGGCGGGCCATGCGGCGCACGTCTCGCGAAATGTCGTGCGTCGCAGTATCGACGGCCGGTGCCGTCGGCGGAAGAGGTGAATCGCTAAAACAGTTTTGCGCGCGGCGGGATGATGGGCCGTGTCGGACGAAACCCGCTTCGATGGGCGTGCAGCCGTTCGCGGCGATCTCGCGCCGCCGGCCGCGCGTCGTCGAGCGCGGCCCCGCCCGTGATTCCGCTCCATGCGATGCTCGATCGGTCCGCCTCCGTCGACCGGTATCGCGCTCGCCGCACACCGGCTTGCCCGCCCATCAGGAGCATTTCCCGACGGGTGGGCATGGCGACGTTACCGCCCGTCGCCGAGCGACTGGAGAATCCGGTAGGCGACCTTCACGCGGTCCTCGATCGGCACGTTGCCGTTCGCGAGCATCACGATCCCGATCCGCTTCGCGGGAACGAACGCGACGTACGTGCTGAAGCCGCCGGTCGAGCCCGTCTTGTTGATCCAGGTCGCGGGGTTCGGCGCGAGCGGAGGCTGGATCGCGCTGGCCGGCACCGCGTCGAACAGCATCTTCGGCGCGTTGCCGGCGAGCAGCGTCGGCAATGCGACCGGGTACGGATACTGTTCCCAGATCAAGTCCTGCGTCAGCGGCCCCGCGCGGAAATAGCCGGTGTGCGTGCGCTCGATCGCGCGCTGCAGGCGCGGCGCCGTCTGGATCATCCCCAGGTTCGCCTGCACGAAGCGCAGCAGGTCGGCCGCCGTGGTCCGCACGCCGTACGCCGGCTGCCACAGCATGCCTTGCGACATCCGCACCGGCTTGCCGTCCTTCGTGTAGCCCTGCGCATAGTCGGCCATGCGCGCGGCGGGCACGTCGATGTATGTGTGCGTCATCCCGAGCGCGGGAAAGAGCCGCTGCTCCATCAGCGTCGCGAAATCCTCGTGCATCGCCTTCGCGGTGAGCCAGCCGAGCATGCCGATCGCGACGTTCGAATACTTGCGGTGCGTGCCCGGCGCATACTCGGGCCGCCACGCGTCGAGATAGCGGATCAGGCCCGCATCGTCGCGAATGCTGTCCGGCACCTGCAGCGGCGTCCCGCCGGGCGTGTGCGTGCCGAGCTGAAGCAGCGTGACGACGCCGAACGGCTTGCCCTGCAACTCGGGCAGATATCTGGCCACCGGGTCCGCGAGCGACAGTTCGCCGCCCTCCTGCGCGTCCGCGGCGAGCGTCGCGGTCAGCGTCTTGCTGACCGAGCCGATCTCGAACAGCGTGTCGCCGGTCACCGGCTTGCCGGTCTGCTTCGACATCACGCCGTAGTCGAACACCTGCGGCTTGCCGTCGGCGACGATGCCGATCGCCATGCCGGGGATCGCATACTGATTCATCAACGGCGCGATATGGCGCGTGACGGTGTCGTGGAGGTCGTCCTGCGTGACGGCGGCCGCGCGACCGGCCGTGGCGGTCGCGCATGCGGCGACGAACAGGGTCGCGACGACGCGTGTCGCATTGAATCGCATGAGTGCGGTTCCTTCTATTTCCGATGGTTGCATGGACAACAGATCCGGCCGCGTCGCGCGGAAAAGGCGGCGGCCGTCCTGTCGAAGCAGGACTATCCGCTACCGTCCGATCGCCAACAATCGACGATATGTTGCGCGAGCCGAAAGAAAAACTTATGAGATAGGCGGAATGCGGGACGAGGCAGCCGCCATGCCGGGCCACTCACCCGTTTTCCGCGAAAACCTGTCGGTTTTAACAGCATCGAATCCGGCGACCGAATGGCGCCGCGTCGAAAATCGACGAAAAAGAGATAAGTCTTGTCAGATCCACGGGCGCCGGCCAGCCGCGCGATTGATTCACCCGCACGGATCGAAGTAGACTCGCGGAAGCCAAAAATAAGATCCGACCTGAGAGAATCCATGAATCGCCCTTTTCCGCTCGTCCGCTCCCGAGTCATCGGCTCCCGCGCGCTCGCGTGACGTTCACGCACCGACCGACCTGAACCGGACTACGCGACGCCGCCACGTTTGTTTGCGCGCGTACGCTCGTCGTTTCGCCCTTGAGCCAGAAGAACCGCCAGGGTCCCGCGCGCACCGCCCGCGCACGCCCTGCCCGACCGGAGAGTGAGCCCGTGACCGAAACCTTGGCCGCGTCGGCCTATCGGCCGCGCGATGTCGTCAATGCACCCGACATCAAGGCGGCCATCGCCCGCCGCAGCGCCGCGCGCGGCGATCCGGCCGAGATCCGCGCATGGCTCGGCAATCATTTCTTCCGCTGGGTCGTCGGTGCGTTCGAGCAGGCGCAGCCGCTCGCTTCGCTCGCCGATTACCGCGCG
>NZ_BCPP01000158.1:0-9564 GCF_016586125.1 Burkholderia sp. E168m23 | reverse complement strand
ACGGCGCAGCACGATGCCGTCGACCCGCGCACGCACTTGCGCGACGAGGAATGCACTGGTGCGGCCCGGCAGGTCGGTGAAGACCGGTACGGCTTGCGGCTGGACGGTGACGACGCCGACTTCCGGCGTTTGCGGCGGCGGTGCCGATTCTTTTTTCCCGCACGCGGCCAGGAAAACGGCGGCCGTCGCGACAGTGATTAAGCGGTATGGAACCCGTTCGACGCGCATGGAGCGACCTCTGTGTATAACCAATGGAATAAGTGCCGCGCCCGACCCGAGCGCAACACGGATGCGCCTCGCGGCGCTGATCGAACACCTGAATTACTGGACTGCCAGATACAGCACGTCGGCACGAGACCTCCGTGCCGACGGGGATGCCGCGAACTGCGGACTGGTACTAGGGCGGGAATCAGCAGAGTGGGATATTAACTGATTGCCACTTGGGTCATTCGATCGTAGGGTGGTATTGTATATACATTCACGAATGTATGTAAAAAGCCCGTTTGTATTCCGCCCGCGGCCCAGTCTTACAGATTGTTACCCGCAGCAAGCATAGCCTGTCTGCATGACGGTGACGAGGGGTTGCGGACCCCATATTCACTCAAGATCGATCCAATCAGGCCTGCACATGGTCAGACGTACCAAGGAGGAGGCGCTCGAGACGCGCAACCGCATTCTCGACGCCGCCGAACACGTGTTCTTCGAGAAAGGCGTGTCGCACACGTCGCTCGCGGACATCGCCCAGCACGCCGGCGTGACGCGCGGCGCGATCTACTGGCATTTCGCGAACAAGAGCGAACTGTTCGATGCGATGTTCGACCGCGTGTTCCTGCCGATCGACGAACTGAAACGGATGCCGCTCGACGCGCCGGGCGGCAATCCGCTCGAGAAGGTGCGCCAGATCCTGATCTGGTGCCTGCTCGGCGTGCAGCGCGACCCGCAGCTGCGCCGCGTGTTCAGCATCCTGTTCATGAAGTGCGAATACGTCGCGGACATGGAGCCGCTGCTGCAGCGCAACCGCGCGGGGATGAGCGAGGCGCTGCACATGATCGACGCCGATCTCGCGGTGGCCGTGGGGCTCAAGCTGCTGCCCGAGCGGCTCGACACGTGGCGCGCGACGCTGATGCTGCACACGCTCGTCAGCGGGTTCGTGCGCGACATGCTGATGCTGCCCGACGAGATCGACGCCGAGCAGCATGCGGAAAAACTCGTCGACGGCTGCTTCGACATGCTGCGCTACAGCCCGGCGATGCTGAAGGATCGCGACTGACCACCCGGCGCATGGCGCGCCCCGCCGCCGTCACCGTGCCGCGTCAGGCCGCCTTCGCGCGCTGCGCGCGGGCCCGCCGGTTCGACGCGGCCACCGAATCGCGCGCCGGCATCGGCGCGCCGGCCAGCCCCGCGATCCACGTGTCGGTCGACATCACCGCCGCGAAATTCGACTGGAACACCACGCCATACGCGCGGTGAATCTCTTCGGCGCTTACCGCTCCCGCTTCGTTCTCGTAAGGCAGCGCGCCCGTCGCGTCGTTCAGGTATTCGACCTTCAGCCCCGCATGCGCCGCGTGATAGACCGTCGACGCATTGCAGTTGTGCGTCATGTAGCCGGCCACCGCGAGCGTGTCGATTCCGTGCGCGTCGAGCCACGCGGCGAGATCGGTGCCGGCGAACGAGCTCGCCTGCGCCTTCTCGATCAGGTGCGCGTACGGCCGGCTGGCCACCACCGCGTGCAGCGCGACGCCATCGCTACCGGGCGCGAAGATCGGCGCGCCGGCCGGCGCGACGTGCTGAACCACGATCACCGGCACGCCGGTCGCGTGCGCGGCGTCGATCGCGCGGCCGATGTTCGCGAGCGACACGTCGAGCGGCGGATATTCGATCGGCAGGTTGCCCGTCACGTATTCGTTCTGCACGTCGATCACGATCAGTGCACGGCGGGCAACAGGACGGGAAGTGGAATGCGGAACGGCGGTCGACATGGCGGGCTCCTGGTCGGGAGGCGCTGCCCCGCCCCGGAGCGGGGCGGCCAGCAGTGCGATGCGATGCATTGTCGAGCCGGGCGGCTTGTGCCGATAGTGGCCCGATAGCCATTCTTCGATAGAATCGGGCCATCGCCTTGCCGGAGCCCGTCATGCTCGCCACCGCCCCGTTCACGCCATCCACCCCATCCGCCCCGTCCGTACCGACCGTCGTCGCCGTGATCGCGTACGACGGCATCAGCCCGTTCCATCTGTCGGTGCCGTCGGTCGTGTTCGGCAAGGAACGCGACGCGGCCGCGTCGCCCGCATTCGAGTTCCGCGTCTGCTCGGCCGAGCGCGGCCCGCTCGCGACGACGGGTGGCTTCACGATCACCGCACCGTACGGGCTCGATGCGCTCGACGATGCAGACATCGTCATCGTGCCTTCCTGGCGGGACCCGGACGAAGTGCCGCCCGACGCGCTGCTCGATGCGGTCCGCGCGGTCGCCGCGCGCGGCGCGGAGCTCGTCGGCCTGTGCCTCGGCGCCTACGTGCTCGCCGCGGCCGGCCTGCTCGAGGGCCGCCCGGCCACCACGCACTGGGCGTGGGCCGACGATTTCGCCCGGCGCTTTCCGCGCGTGAAACTCGATCCCGACGTGCTGTACGTGAACGACGGCAACCTGATGACGTCGGCCGGCACGGCGGCAGGCCTCGACTGCTGCCTGCACGTCGTGCGGCGGCGCTTCGGCTCGGACGCCGCGAACCGGATCGCGCGCCGCCTCGTGATCCCGCCGCACCGCCAGGGCGGACAGGCCCAGTACGTGCCGCAGCCAGTCGCCGCGCATCCGCGCGACGCGCGGCTCGCGGGGTTGCTCGACTGGGTGCGCGCCCATCTCGACGCCGCGCACAGCGTCGATTCGCTCGCCGAACGCGTGCTCATGAGCCGGCGCACGTTCACGCGCCACTTCCGCCAGGCGACGGGCACGACCGTCACCGCATGGCTGCAGGCCGAGCGGCTCGCGCGCGCGCAGCATCTGCTCGAAACCACCGGACAATCGATCGACGCGATCGCGCAGGCAGCCGGCTACGGCTCGAGCGTGTCGCTGCGCCAGCATTTCGCGGGCGCGCTCGGCACGTCGCCGTCTGCGTATCGAAGGGAATTTCGCGGCGCCGGAGCCGGTGCCGACGCGGCGCAGTGACGCCCGCTGCGGGCCGCGAACAGGCCGGGAAGCGGAACCGGGCGGCCGATCGCCGATCAGCCGCCGTTGATCCAGCGCGCCGCGTACAGCAGCAGCGCGACGAACACGATCATCGCCGCCCAGGCCCACACGGGCACCGTGCCGGAATCGCGATGCGGGAGCGCGCTCGCGGCACGTCCGCTCAGCGCGCCGCCGAGATGATGCGGCAGCGAACGCTTCGTCGCGGCCACCAGCGATGCCGGCCGCAGAAATACATGCTGGCGGCGCGGCGCGGCGGCGCTCGCGCGATTCGGCGCGAGACCGTGTTTCGCCTGCACGACCGCGCAGAACTCGCGAAAGAACGTGTCGGTCCATTCGCGCAGCGCATTGTCGATCTGCCGCCCCGGCAGTTCGGCGAGCGGCCCGCTCGCCGTCGCCCAGACCACGTACTCGATTCGCGTGGCGCTCGCGTCGCCATCCGGCATCAGCACGAGTTCGACTTGGCCGCGCAGCGCGCCGAGGCCGTCGGCCCGCGCCTTGAAGTTGAGCACGCGGCGCGGCTGACCTTCGGCGTCGCCCTGCTCGGCGGCCGCATGCGCGCGCACGTCGTAGCGGGCGCGCAGCGGGCCGAGCGGCACGGTGATGGTCAACGCGAACTCGCCGTGCGCGAGTTTCACGAACGATTCGCAATGATCGAAACTCGCCCGCAGCAGCGCGAGATCCTCCAGCGCATCCCGCACGACAGGCGGCGCGAGCGGTACGCGTAACGTGTCGTTCAGTTCCATGACACCTCCCCGATGAACGCGCGTCGCATCAGGACGTCTCGACGAGACTGTCGACCCGCGCGACATCGAACGCGACGTAGTGCGCAAGCACGGCCGCCGCCTCCTTCGGTTCTTCGTAACTCCATGCGGCGTTCTCGATCACGCCGTCTTCCGTCTGCAAGTCGAAATGCACGGCCTGCCCCCTGAACGGGCAGGCCGTCGTGACGCCCGATTTCACGAGCCGGCGCATGTTGACGTCGCCGCGCGGCAGGTAATGGATGTCCGGGAGCCCCGCCTCGCGCACGGTCAGCGCACCGTGCGAATCGGCATAGGTGATGCCGCGATGGATCACGCGCACGCGATGACGGTTCGGCACGATTTCGAGTCGAGGATCGGCTGCATCGGACATCGTTTCTCCTTCGGGCGGCCGCCTGGCCGGGGCAGGAAACGAAAAAGCCACGGCACGCATGCCGTGGCTTTCATTATGGGCGAAACTTCGTCCGATTGCGCGACCGGGGGCCCGGCCGCACGCGGCGGGCTACTGCGCACTCCACTGGAACGCGGCTTTCGCGCCGCCCTTCGCGCCGACCGTGACGGCGCGCGATTCGTCGCTGCCCTGGTACGACGCATGCACCGTATAGCGCCCCGGCGGCACCTTCACGAGCATGTACGGCCCGCGCGCATCGGTTTTCAGCACTTCGGCGCCCTTGCCGTCGACGATCCGGACATGCACGTCGGCCAGGAACTCGCCGCCCTTGCCGGTGAAGCGCAGCGCCAGCGGCCACTGCGACTCGCTGCGCTGGAACGCCGTCGATTCGTCCTGCCCGACGCCGCCGGACACGAAGGTGACATCGCCCTGCTGGCGCGCGGCGGGCAAGCCGTCCGACTGCGCATACGCGCCGGTCGCACCGGCTGCGAGGCCGGCGGTCAGCGCCGCGGCAACGGCAAATCGGGACACGTTGCGTAGATATTGCATGGCTCTCTCCTTGGGGTCGGAACACATACGGGGCGCGGCGTCGCGCGATCGAACGGCGGCGGCGCCCGCCGCGGCCGGCCAGGCCGGCCGTCGGCCGTGGCCGGTCAGCTCAGGTCGACCGGCACGAAGATCTGTGCATTATCGCGCTGGATCAGCAGAGCAAGACTGTTGCCCGCGCCCTTCACCGCGTCGCGCAATTGCTCCGGGCTCGTGACCGGGCGGCCGTTGACCGCGAGAATCACGTCGCCCGGCTGGATGCCCGCGTTGGCGGCCGGCCCGCCGGCCTGCTGCACGATCAGGCCGTGCGACAGGTTGTCGGCGGTGCGCTCCTGAGGCGACAGCGGCCGCACCGCGACACCCAGGCGCCCCTGCTCCACCGGCCCGCCGTCGTTCGACGCGAGCTTCGCATCGGCCATCGCGCCGAGCGTCACGCTGATCGACTTCTTCGACTTGTCGCGCCAGATCTGCAGGTCGGCCTTCGAACCCGGCTTCAGGTTCGCGATCTGCGCGGGCAGCGACGTCGAATCGGCGACCGGCGAACCGTTGACCGACAGGATCACGTCGCCCGGCTGCAGGCCGGCCTTCGCGGCCGGGCCGTTGGGGTCGACCGAGCTGACGAGCGCGCCGTCCGGCTTCTGCAGCCCGAACGAGCTCGCGAGCGTCTGGTTCAGCCCCTGCACGGCCACGCCGAGACGGCCGCGGCTCACGTGGCCCGTCTTCACGAGCTCGTCCTTCACCTTGATCGCCTCGTTGATCGGGATCGCGAACGACAGGCCCTGGAAGCCGCCCGTCTGCGAGTAGATCATCGAGTTGATACCGATCACCTCGCCCTGCAGGTTGAACAGCGGGCCGCCCGAGTTGCCGGGGTTCACCGGCACGTCGGTCTGGATGAACGGCGTGTAGTTCTCGTCCGGCAGCGCGCGCGACTTCGCGCTGATGATGCCCGACGTGACCGTGTTGTCGAAGCCGTACGGCGAGCCGATCGCGACGACCCACTGGCCGACCTTGCTCTGCGCCGGGTCGCCGATCTTCACGGTCGGCAGGCCGCTCGCGTCGATCTTCAGCACGGCGACGTCGGACTGCTTGTCGGAGCCGACGACCTTCGCCTTGTATTCGCGCTTGTCGGTCAGCTTGACCGTGACGACGTTCGCGCCGTCGATCACGTGCGCGTTGGTGAGGATGTACCCGTCGGCGCTGACGATGAAGCCCGACCCGAGGCTCGCGCTCGGCTGGTCGTCCGGCTGCGCGTCGCCGCCCATGCCCGGCACCTGGCCGTAGAAGTGCTTGAAGAACTGGTAGAACGGGTCGCTCGGATCGATCGGCAGTTGCGGCTGCGGCGCGCGCCGCGACACCTGCTTCACGACGTGCTTCGCGCTGATGTTCACGACCGCCGGGCCGTACGTCTCGACGAGCCCGGAGAAATCGGGAATGCCGGTCTTGGCCGCGGCTTCGGCCGGCATCATCGCGGCCTGCGCGGGCGTGATGATCTGCGGATCGGCGCGGCGGGTACCGGCGAAATAGCCTGCCGACAGGGCGGCCGCCACGGCGACCGCGACGGTGCCGCGCGCAAGGAATCGGGTGTTCATCGTAGGACCTCCTCGTTGTTAGGACGCAGCGTAACGACCCTGACTTAAAGGAGGCTTAATCAGCCTTAAGCGGGGCTTAAGCGGCTGCCGGCATCCGGCCGGCACACCGCCCTTCAGGCAGATTCGGAAGGCTGCGGGGCCGGGGCCGGCATCTCGGCATCGCGGAACACGACGCTGACGAGCAGGCCGCCCGCGGCTGCATCGCCGAGCGACACCGTCGCGCCCTGCTGCGCCGCCACGCGCTTGACGATCGCGAGCCCGAGCCCGCTGCCCGACACGTCGGTGCGTGCCCGCGCCGAGCTGTCGCGATAGAAGCGGTCGAACACGCGCTCGCGCTCGTCGGCCGGAATGCCCGGCCCGCTGTCGGCGATCTGCACGCACGCGCGGCCAGCCGCGTCGCGCGTCAGCGACACGTCGATGCGGCCGCCGTCCGGCGTGTACTTCACCGCGTTGTCGAGCAGGTTGCCGAACATCACGCGCAGCGCGCCGACGTCCGCGACGACGCTCGCCGCGCGGGTTTCCTCGAAGCCGAGATCGATGTCGTGCCGCTGCGCGAGCGGCGCATGCGCGGCCACGCATTCGGCGAGCAGCGCCTGCAGGTCGACCGGTTCGCGCATCGTCGCGCCGTCCGGTTCGGCGCGCGCGAGCGCGAGCAGTTGCTCGGTGAGACGCGTCGCGCGCGACACGCCGTCCTGGAGATCCGCGATCGCCTCGCGGCGCGATGCGTCGTCCTTCGCGCGGGCGACGAGCTGCGCCTGGATCTGCACGGCCGCGAGCGGCGTGCGCAACTCGTGCGCGGCATCGGCGACGAACGCCTTCTGCGTGTCGAGCGCCGCCGCCAGCCGCGCGAGCAGCCCGTTCAGCGCCCGCACGAGCGGCTGCACCTCGAGCGGCAGGCGCGCGTCGGGCAGCGAATCGAGCGCTTCCGGCCGGCGCGCCTCGACCGCGCGCGTCACGCGGCCGAGCGGCGCGAGCCCGCGCCCGACGATTCCCCACACGGCCGCGCCGAGGAACGGCAGCAGCACGATCAGCGGCCACAGCGTGCGCAGCGCGACGTTCGCCGCCAGCCGGTTGCGCACCGACAGCGGCTGCGCGAGCTGCACGACGTTGTCGCCGACGATCGCCCCGTACACGCGCCATTCGCCGCGATCGGTGCGCTCAGTCGAGAAGCCGAGCTCCGCGCGCGGCGCGATCGGCGCGCGCGGATGCGAGAAGTACATCAGCACGCCGTTGCGGTTCCAGATCTGGATCACGATGCCTTCGTCGCCGTTGGTGCGCGAGCCGAACACCTGCGAGAACGGTTCGGACGGCAGCGCCGCGGCGATTTCCTGCAACTGGTAGTCGAACAGCTCGTTCGCTTCCGCGAGCGCCTGCCGGTAGATGAGCCAGCCCGCCATGCCCACGCCCGCGACGACGATCGCGAGCAGCCAGATCAGCAATTGATGACGAATCGACCGCACGCGTCAGCTTTCCTTGACGACCATGTAGCCGAGCCCGCGCACGTTGCGGATCAGGTCCGAGCCGAGCTTCTTGCGCAGCGCGTGGATGTAGACCTCGACCGTGTTGCTGCCGATCTCCTCGCCCCAGCCGTACATCTTTTCCTCGAGCTGGCTCTTCGACAGCACCGCGCCCGGCCGCGCGAGCAGCGCCTCGAGCAGCGCGAACTCGCGTGCGGACAGCGCGACGGGCGCACCGTCGAGCGTCACCTGGTGCGACGCGGGATCGAGCGTCAGCGCGCCGTGGCGGATCAGCGACTCGCTGCGCCCGGCCTGGCGGCGGATCAGCGCGCGCATCCGCGCGCCCAGCTCGTCGAGATCGAACGGCTTGACGAGGTAGTCGTCGGCGCCCGCGTCGAGCCCCTTCACGCGATCGGCGACGGCATCGCGCGCGGTGACGATCAGCACCGGCAGCGCGAGCCCGCGCCCGCGCAGCGTGCGCAGCACGTCGATGCCGTCGCGCTTCGGCAGGCCGAGATCGAGCAGCAGCAGATCGTACGTCTCGCCGCCGAGCGCGGTGAGCGCGGCGTCGCCGTCCTGCACCCAGTCGACCGCAAAGCCGTCCGAGCGCAGCGCCTTGCGCACGCCCTCGGCAATCATTCGATCATCTTCGACAAGCAGAATCCGCATCGGGCCACGCATCCATGGGGCGAGTCAAACACGGCGACCATTGTAGCGCCGCGAATCGCGTGCGCGGCGTGCAATGCAACAGTAAGGCGGATTGCAAGGGGCCTGCCCCGACTTGTCTCTACAATGTGCGCTTCGGCGCCCCCGCGCGTCCTGCCCGAGCCCCTGCTTTTCCCGTATTCGCCCATGCCGATTTCCGATCTTTCCGCCCGGTTCGTCCCTCGCGCCCGCGCCTGCCTGCGGGCGGCCGCCGTCGTCGCCACCTGCACGGCCCTCGCGTTCGCGCCGTCCGCGCAGGCCCGCAAGAAATCCCACAAGGAAGCGCGCAAGACCGCCGTCGTGTCGCCCGCCGCGCGCGCGGCCGGGCTACCGGCCTCCGTGCTCGTCGCGCTGCAGCGCGCGAAGGTGCCGGCATCGGCGATGAGCGTCGTGGTCGAGCGCGTCGGCGATCCGCAACCGCTGATCGCATGGAATGCGAGCCGGCCGATGCTGCCGGCCTCGACGATGAAGCTCGTGACGACCTTCTCGGGCCTGTCGATCCTCGGCCCCGACTACCGCTGGCGCACCACCGCGTACACGGACGGCACGATCGACCCCGACGGCACGCTGCAGGGCAACCTGTACATCAAGGGCACCGGCGATCCGAAGCTCGTGCCCGAGGAGCTGATCGACCTCGTCGACAAGCTGCGCAAGGCCGGCGTCAAGCGCGTGGCCGGCGGCCTCGTGCTCGACAAGAGCTACTTCGCGGCGTCGACGCGCGACCTGCCGTCGTTCGACGACGATGCCAGCGCGCCGTACAACGTCGGCCCCGATCCGCTGCTGTACGCGTTCAAGGCCGTGTCGTTCACGGTCACGCCGGGCGAGGACGGCAAGGTCGCCGTCGACGTGCTGCCGCCGCTCGCGGATCTGTCGATCGACAACCAGCTCGTCGAAGGCTCGGGCTCGTGCAGCGCGGCCGCGGCGGCCGCGCGCCCGACGC